>NZ_PSTO01000010.1:0-103816 GCF_002930975.1 Rathayibacter sp. AY1A3
ACCCCCACCGAGGCGCCCCGCCTCCAGCCGGTCGCCGACGCCGCGCCCGCAGCGCCCCGCCTCCGCGCCGTCCCCCAGGGGACCGAGGCCCGCGGCTTCGCCCTCTACGTCGGCATCGACGAGGCCAAGGCCCGCGCCGCCGGAGTCGACCTCGGCCGCCTGGTCGAGGAGCTCAAGCGCGTCACGGCGCAGCTCGCCCCCGACGCCGAGACGTACGCCTCCGTCGCCCTCGCCCCGCAGGGCGCCGGCGGCCGCGACGTGGACGTGGTCCGCCTCGCGCTGCAGGACCCGGCCGCCGTCGCCAAGCGCCGCTCCGACGCCGAGCCCGATCCCGACCGTGCACCCGGCGGCGTCGTCATCGACATCTCCCGCAAGCGCGTCATCCTCGACGAGGAGACCACCCCCCTCACCTACAAGGAGTTCGAGCTCCTCCAGTACCTCGTGCTCCGCGAGGGCCGCACCATCGAGCGCGCCGAGCTCATCGCCTCGCTCTGGGGCGCCGCGGACGACGACGCACCGAACGAGCGCACCATCGACGTCCACGTCCGCCGCCTCCGCGCCAAGCTCGGCCGCTACGAGGAGATCGTGCGCACCGTCCGCGGAGTCGGCTACCGCTTCGACCGCCACGCCGACGTCGCCATCCGCTACGCGTCGACGCCGTCGCCGGATCTGTTCTGAACCGTGAGGAGAGCGCTTGCGCTCTCCTCACCGCGGTCGGCTTCACCGGTGGTCGCGATTCGGAGAGCGGGTCGCGACCGGCTAGCGGGAAACGCTGACACGCGTTTCCCGCGTTCGCCTCGAGGGCGGAACGTCCTCTCGACCTCGACGGATGTGCGCGACCGCTCCTCAGACGTGGAGGGCTGCTCGACGGCCCGCTGCGTGGTCGAAGCCGTGGCGGGGCGGGTCGCGCCTCGCGGGGCAGGACGACGGGGCCGGGCCGCGTCGGCGGGGGACGAGGGCAGGGGGTGCTCGTCGTGTCCGTCGACGGTCAGGGATGGGCTGCGGTTCGGTGCGGACGTCGGAGAGCAGCAGACGGGGCGTCCGGGGTCAGGAGAGAGTCGTCGGAGCGCGGGCGGGCGCGGCGACGGGCGGAGCGGGGCGGCTCAGGGAGGATTCAGGAAAGAGAGGGTTGCGTCGTTACCGGGTCGTTATATAGTTCAAGTGCGTCGACCGTTTGCTGTGGCGGGAAGCGCGAGAAGTGATTGCAGGACACTCTTGGTGCAAGGGAATGAAGGCCGGCCGCTCGCCTCAGCGGCCGGCCTTCTGTCGTTCCCCCGGCCCCCTTCCTCCGACTCCCCTCCTCCCAGCACCCCGGCGTAGGCTGTACGGCGTCTGGATGTCAGGGAACCGCTTCCTGAGTGCCGTGAAGGAGGACCAGTGGGGTCGAGAGAGGCCGTCGCCGCCTGGGAGTCGCTCTTCCGCGCCCAGGTCCAGGTGATGCGCACCCTGAGCACCGAGTTCCCCTCGCGGGAGATCTCGATGAACGAGTACGACGTGCTCTTCAACCTCACCCGGCAGCCCGGTCGGCGCGCACGGCTGCGCGACCTGAACCGGCACGTCCTCCTGACGCAGCCCAGCGTCAGCAGGCTGATCGACCGGCTCGCCGCCCGCGGCTGCGTCGAGAAGAGCGAGGATCCGGCGGACGCCCGCGGCACGATCATCGCGATCACCGACGAGGGCTACGCGCTCTTCCGCCGCGTCGCGCTCACCCACATGAGGACCATCTCGGAGCAGGTCGGCGGCGTCCTCGACGAGGACGAGCTGAAGCAGCTGACCGCGCTCTGCGACAAGCTCCGCGACGGCATCGCCTCCGCCTGATCCGTCCCCGCTAGCACGGGCCGCAGCGACCGGCCAGGTCTTCGCCGCGGCGCGGGACTCGCGGATCATGGTGGTCACCATGAGTGACACCTCCCCCACCCTCGTCTGGCTCCGCGACGACCTGCGCCTGGCCGACAACCCCGCTCTGCGCGCCGCGATCGACCGTGGCGGCCCCGTCGCGGTCTGCTACGTGCTCGACGAGGAATCGGCGGGCATCCGTCCGCTCGGGGGCGCCTCCCGCTGGTGGCTGCACGGCAGCCTCGCAGCCCTCGCCGCCGACCTGCGCGAGCACGGCGCCCCGCTGATCCTGCGCCGCGGGCCGGCCGAGGCCGTCGTCCTCCAGCTCGCCGAGGAGATCGGCGCCGGAGCCGTGCACTGGAACCGCCGCTACGGGAGGGCCGAGCGCACCGTCGACGCGGCGGTGAAGGAATCGCTCCGCAACGGCGGCCTCGAGGCCGAGAGCCACCAGGGCTCGCTGATGTTCGAGCCGTGGACCGTGCAGACCGGCGCCGGCGGCCCCTACTCCGTCTACACGCCCTTCGCCCGCGCCTGCCGCGCCAAGCCGACGCCGCGCGCGCCGCTCCCCCGCCCCCGCTCGCTCGACGGCGTCACGGGAGACATCACCTCCGACGCCCTCGACGACTGGGAGCTGCTGCCCACGCGTCCCGACTGGGCGGGAGGGCTGCGCGAGCGCTGGGTCCCCGGCGAGAAGGCGGCGGCCGACCGGCTGCGCGCGTTCCTCGCGGAGCAGCTCGACGACTACGCCGACGGCCGCGACCGGCCGGCGGAGGACGCCACCTCGAACCTCTCCCCGCACCTGAGGTGGGGCGAGATCAGCCCCTTCCAGGTGTGGCACGCCCTGGAGGAGGCGCACGCGAAGGGCCTGCACCGCGGCGACGGCAGCGACCGGTTCCTCTCCGAGGTGCTCTGGCGCGAGTTCTGCTACCACCTGCTGTTCCACTGGCCGGATCTGGCGACCGCGAACTTCGACACCCGGTTCGACTCCTTCCCGTGGGGACGCCCCGGCCAGGAGGCGATCGACGCCTGGCACCAGGGGCGCACCGGCTACCCCCTGGTGGACGCCGGCATGCGCGAGCTCTGGAGCACCGGCTACATGCACAACCGGGTCCGGATGGTGACCGCGTCGTTCCTGATCAAGAACCTGCTGGTCGACTGGCGGGTGGGCGAGGAGTGGTTCTGGGACACCCTGGTCGACGCGGACCCGGCGAGCAACGCCGCGAACTGGCAGTGGGTCGCGGGCTCGGGAGCCGATGCGTCGCCGTTCTTCCGGGTGTTCAACCCGGTCACGCAGTCGAGGAAGTTCGACCCGGCCGGCGAGTACATCCGCCACAACGTGCCGGAGCTCGGCGGAGTCGAGGGCGCCGCCGTGCACGAGCCGTGGACGCTCGAGGACACGCTGACCGGAGGCGCGGACGGCTACCCGGCGCCCCTCGTCGACCTCAAGGAGACGCGGGCGCACGCGCTGGACGCCTTCGCGCAGATCAAGAGCGCCCCGCGCGACATCTCGCCGCGGGGCGACGACTGAGCGTCGCCGGCTAGACGCGTCCCGCCGGTCCGGTGGAGCGGCCGGACCCGGCGAGCGGGTCCTCCTCCCCGCCCTGATCGCGCAGATCGCGGGCCGGGATGCCGACGAGCACCGCCCCGTCGGGCGCGTCCTTCACCACGACGGCGTTCGCGCCCACGCTGACGTCGGATCCGAGCACGAGCGGGCCCAGGACGACCGCGCCGGCGCCGACGACCACCCGGTCGCCGAGCGTGGGGTGCCGACGCTCGCGCCGGGCCGACCTCCCGCCCAGCGTGACGGAGTGGTAGAGCATGCAGTCGTCGCCGATCCGCGCGGTCTCGCCGATGACGACGCCCATGCCGTGGTCGATGAACAGACGCCGGCCGATGGTCGCACCGGGGTGGATCTCCACCCCGGTCGCCGCGCGCGCCGCCTGGCTGAGCAGCCGGGCGGGCAGGCGGAGGCCCCGCCGCCACCAGGCGTGCGCGACGCGGTGCACCCAGACCGCGTGCACTCCCGGGTAGGAGAGGACGACCTCCACCGCGCTCCGGGCGGCGGGGTCGCGCTCCCGGGCGGTGCGGACGTCCTCGCGGAGCAGGGCGAGGAGCCCGGGACGCTCCGGTCCGGACGGGACGCGGCGCTCCGGCCGACCGTCGCGTCCGGAGCGGGGCGTCCCGGCTCGTCTCGAGGGGCTCAGCTGCGGAGGTCCTCGTACAGGACGGTCGAGATGTACCGCTCGCCGAAGTCGCAGACGATGGCGACGATGGTCTTCCCCGCGTTCTCGGGGCGCTTCGCGACCTCGAGCGCGGCCCACATGATCGAGCCGGAGGAGATGCCGCCGAGGATCCCCTCCTGCGCGGCCATCTCGCGGGCCACCCGCACGGAGTCGTCGAGCGTCACGTCGATGATCTCGTCGTAGACCTCGCGGTCGAGGATCGCGGGGACGAAGTTGGCGCCGATGCCCTGGATCTTGTGCGGCCCGGCGGTGCCCTGGGTGAGGAGCGGGGAGTCGATCGGCTCCACTCCGATGATCTGCACACCGGGCTTGCGCTCCTTGAGCACCTGGCCGACTCCGGTGATGGTGCCGCCGGTGCCGATGCCGGCCACGAAGACGTCGACCGCCCCGTCGGTGTCCTCCCAGACCTCCTCCGCGGTGGTGCGGCGGTGCACCTCGGGGTTGGCGGCGTTCTCGAACTGGCGGGCGAGGATCGCGCCGGGGGTCTCGTCGACGATCGCGCGGGCGCGCTCGACCGCTCCGCGCATGCCCTCGCTGCCGGGGGTGAGCACGATCTCGGCTCCGTAGGCGCGGAGGAGGACCCGGCGCTCGACGGACATCGTCTCGGGCATCGTGAGGACGACCTTGTAGCCGCGGGCGGCGCCCACCATCGCGAGCGCGATGCCGGTGTTGCCGCTCGTGCCCTCGACGATCGTCCCGCCGGGGTGCAGCTCGCCGGAGGCCTCGGCCGCGTCGATGATGGCGACGCCGATGCGGTCCTTCACGCTGTTCGCAGGGTTGTAGAACTCGAGCTTGGCGAGGACCGTCGCCTGGTCGGCGCCCTCCAGCCGGTTGATGCGGACGAGAGGGGTCCTGCCGACGAGCTGGGTCACGTCGTCGAGGATGCGTGCCATGGTGTGCGCTTTCTGCCGGGGCCGGCCGCCCGGGGCCCCGGAGCGGTGGGTGGAACGGGTGCTGCAGCGCCCCTCGGAGCGGCGCTCCCCCCACGATACGGATGCATCGACCCGAGGTCAGCACTCCGGACGCGCCCGCTCCTGCGCATCACCCGCCAGCTCCTCATCTCCACCGGGAGGAGGACGCCCCGCGGGCGCACCCGTCACGTACCATGAACTCGGGGGATCGCGCGACTGCTCGCGAGGCTTCTCGCCACCCTCCCTCACATCTCCGCGGCCCCGCGCCGCGTCGAAAGGACGACCGCTCCATGGCACTTCCCACTGCATCCCGCCGCTCCGTCCGGCCGCTCGGGATGTCGCTGCGGGCGGTCATGGGGTTCATCGGGATGAGCGCCGTGGCGGGCGTCCTGATCACCGTCGGCGTCACGCCGGCTCTCGCGCTGACGGGCCTGGCGACGAGCAACACGATCGGCATGTTCCAGAACCTGCCGGGCTACCTCGACGTGGGCCAGCTGATGCAGCGCACCAACGTCTACGCGAGCGACGGGACGACCCTCCTCGCCTCCGTCTACGACCAGAACCGCGTGGAGGTCGGCTGGGACGACGTCGCGCAGTCCGCGAAGGACGCCGCCGTCGCCGGCGAGGACCCGCGCTTCTACGAGCACGGCGGCATCGACCTCCAGGGCACGCTCCGGGCCATCGCCGTCACGCTGACGGGCGACGACCTGCAGGGCGGGTCGTCGATCACGCAGCAGTACGTCAAGAACGTCCTGGTGCAGAAGGCGGAGTCGATCACCGACGAGGCCGCGCGCGACAAGGCCTACCAGGAGGCGACGGACCCGACCCCCGAGCGCAAGCTCAAGGAGATGCGCCTCGCGATCGGCCTCGAGAAGGAGGCGTCGAAGGACGACATCCTGCTCGGCTACCTCAACATCGCCCTCTTCGGGGGCACCGTCTACGGCATCGAGGCCGCGGCGAACTACTACTACGGCATCCCCGCGAGCCAGCTCTCGACCTCGCAGGCGGCCGCGCTGCTGGCGATCGTGAACAACCCGGCGAAGTTCCGCTTCGACAACCCGGGCGACGAGGCGAACGGCGCCGCCAACGGCTACGCCGCCACCAAGGAGCGCCGCGACTACATCCTGTCGGAGGAGCTCAAGCACGGCCGGATCGACCAGGCCGCGCACGACGCCGCCGTCGCCGAGCCGATCACCCCGAACATCACGGAGCCCTCGACCGGCTGCACCACCGCCGGCAACGCCGCGTACTTCTGCGACTACGTGCTGAACGTCCTCCGCAACGACTCCGTCTTCGGGGCGACCGACGACGAGCGCTATCAGCGCATCCGCCAGGGCGGCTTCGACGTCGTGACGACCCTCGACCTCGACATCCAGCAGGTCTCGCAGGCGGCGCTCAACGCCTACATCCCCTCCGTCGACCCGCGCTTCCAGGTCGGCGCGACGGCCGCCTCCGTCGAGGCGAAGACGGGCCGCGTGCTCTCCATGGTGCAGAACACGCAGTACAGCCAGGACGAGCAGTTCCTCGCCGCGAACCCCGGCTACAGCGCGATCAACCTCAACGTCGACCTCAGCATGGGCGGCGGCTCCGGCGTGCAGACCGGATCGACCTACAAGGTGTTCACGCTGGCGCAGTGGCTGAAGGCGGGGCACACCGTCAACGAGTCGTTCGCCTCCCCCACCTCCGGCTTCAGCTCCTACCCCCAGAAGTGCAACGTCGAGGGCGACGGCGGCTACTACGGCAAGTTCTCGCCTCGCAACGACGACCCGTCGGAGGACGCGAGCTCGATGAGCGCGCTCGGCGCGACCACGAACTCGATCAACACCGGCTTCATGGGAATGGCGCAGCAGCTCGACCTCTGCGACATCCGCACCACCGCCGAGTCGTTCGGGATGCACCGCGCCGACGGCCGCGAGCTCGCCAACGGGCCGGCCTCGGTCCTCGGGACGAACGAGATCGCGCCGCTGACGGTGGCCAACGCCTACGCGGGGATCGCGAACGACGGCACGACCTGCTCGGCGATCGTCATCGACCGGATCACCGACAGCGAGGGCAACGCCGTCGCCGCCCCGGCATCGGCGTGCACGCCCTCCGTGTCGCCCGAGGTCGCCCGAGGGATGCAGTACGCGATGCAGCGGGTGATGACCTCCGGAACGGCCTACGCCTCGAACCCCTTCGACGGGATCGAGCACATCGGCAAGACGGGCACCACCGACGAGGCCGCCGACGTATGGACGGCGGGCGCCAGCAAGGCCGCCTCCCTGGCGGTCTGGGTCGGCAGCATCAACGGCTTCGCCGACAACACCAAGCAGAACCTGCGCTTCATCAGCCTGACGGGCGAGAAGGGCACCATCCGCGCCTCCAACGCCCGGCACGCCATCTGGAAGCCGATCATGACGGCGCTCGACGAGAAGTACGGCGGCGACGACTTCACGGCACCGCCGGCCTCGATGCTCGCGTACTCGCCGCGATCGGCGGCGAACTCCGAGGTCCCCGACGTCACGGGCGAGACGGTCGAGAGCGCCACGGCGATCCTCACCGCCGCCGGTTTCGTCGTCGGGATGCACGAGTCGGTCGACTCCGCGACGATCCCGGAGGGCTCCGTCGTGTCGACGACGCCGAGCGCGGAGGAGACGGCGGTCGCCGGCGGGGTGATCCCCCTCCAGGTGAGCACGGGCAAGGCTCCGGCCAATCCGAACGACATCTCGGACCTGAACGGCGACCTGATCGAGTAGAGACGTCGCCCGTCCCGTGAAGGGGCCGATCCCTCCGGGGGTCGGCCCCCTCTGCTGTCGTGGCGCCGAGCCTGCGCGGGCGCCGTCGCGCCGACTCCGGGCGGACGGGCGTCCGGCGCGGCCGTGGCGCGCCTCGTCGGGGATGTCGCAGGCCTCGCCTAGGGTGCTGGTGCAGCGAGAGGATCCATCCTGAAGCGACCGAACGTCCCCGTCTTCCAGCCCCGTCGAACCGTCCACGGGGCTCTCGGCGCGCTGTTCGGATTCGTGATCGTCAGCGTCCTGGCGGGTCTGCTCGCCTCGCTCGTGGTCGCCCCCGCCGCCGCGCTCACCGGCGCGGCGACCTCCGGCACCATCTCGGCGTTCCAGTCCCTCCCGAGCTACCTCGAGGTCGGGCGCCTGATGCAGAAGAGCGACGTCTACGCGGGCGACCCGGACGATCCGACGCTGCTGGCCTCCTTCTACGACCAGAACCGGATCGAGGTGCCGGCCGACCGGATCGCCGACTCCGTGAAGGACGCGCTCGTCGCGAGCGAGGACCCGCGCTTCTACGACCACGGCGGGATCGACCTGCAGGGCACCCTCCGCGCCATCGCCAGCACCTACTTCCTCGACGGCGACACCCAGGGCGGCTCGTCGATCACGCAGCAGTACGTGAAGAACGTGCTGGTGCAGAAGGCCGAATCGATCCCGGACGAGGCGGACCGCGACCGCGCGTACGCGGAGGCGACGGCGACCACGGCCGAGCGCAAGCTCAAGGAGATGCGGCTCGCGATCGGGCTCGAGAAGGTGTCCTCGAAGGACGACATCCTCCTCGGCTACCTCAACATCGCGCTGTTCGGAGGCACCGTCTACGGCATCGAGGCCGCGGCGGAGTACTACTACGGCATCCCGGCGGCCGACCTCTCCCTCGCGAAGTCCGCCTCGCTCCTGGCGATCGTGAACAACCCCGAGAAGTTCCGCTTCGACCGACCGGACGACACGGCCAACGGCGAGGCGAACGGCTACGCGCAGACCCGGGAGCGGCGCGACTACATCCTCGACCGGATGCTCGAGACGGGGAGCATCGACCAGGCCGCGCACGACGCCGCGGCCGCCGAGGCGATCACCCCCGACATCACCCCACCGTCCACCGGCTGCCAGACGGCCGGCAGCGCGGCCTACTTCTGCGACTACGTGACCCACGTCCTCCGCGACGACCCGGCGCTCGGAGCGACCGACGACGAGCGCTACGCGGCGATCAAGCAGGGCGGCATCAAGGTCTACACGACGATCGATCTCGACCTGCAGAGGACCGCGCAGGAGCTGATGGACGAGCAGGTCCCCTCCTCCGATCCGCGCTTCGACGTCGGGGCGACGGCGGTCGCCGTCCAGAACGGCACCGGGCGCATCCTCACGATGGTGCAGAACAAGCGCTACAGCCAGGACCCGGACGTGATCGCGAGCGGGCCGGAGTTCTCGGCGATCAACCTCAACGTCGACGCGTCCGCGGGCGGCGGCAACGGCTTCCAGACCGGCTCCGCCTACAAGGTGTTCACGCTCGCCGAATGGCTCGACCGCGGGCACACCCTGCTCGAGCAGTTCGACTCGAAGCAGAAGAACTGGACCGGCTTCGCCGACAGCTGCGAGGGCACCTGGGACTACGACTCCTACAACCCCAAGAACGCCGGCGACGGCGGCTACACCGACACCCAGACGGCGCTGTACTCGACGATCTACTCGCTGAACACGGGCTTCACCGGGATGTCGCACCTGCTCGACCAGTGCGAGATCCGCAAGCAGGCCGAGGCCTTCGGAGTGCACCGCGCGGACGGGACCGCGCTCGTGCAGTCGCCGGGAGCGGTCCTCGGCACCAACGAGATCGCACCGCTCACCATGGCGACCGCCTACTCCGGCATCGCCGCGAACGGCACGACCTGCACCCCCGTCGCGATCACGGCGATCGTCGGAGCGGACGGCCGCGAGATAGAGCCGGTGGAGACGACCTGCAGCCGGGCGGTGTCGTCGAGGGTCGCCTCGGCGATGCAGTACACGATGCTCAAGGTGACCGCCGAGGGCACGGGCGTCGAGGACGATCCGAAGAACGGCATCCAGCACATCACCAAGACGGGCACCACCGACAACTCCGCCGACACCTGGGCCATCGGGGCCTCGACCGAGACCTCCCTCGCGGTCTGGGTCGGCAGCATCTCGGCACGCGCGGACGGCTCGAGGGTGAACCTCGACTCGATCGACTTCGACAGCGGCTGGGCGCCCTCGGCACGCCACCGGATCTGGAAGCCGTTGATGACGGCGATCGACTCCCGCTACGGCGGCTCCGACTTCCCGCAGGCCGACCAGTCGCTCATCGCGGCGCCGCAGGTCACCGTGCCGGACCTGTCGGGCCGGACCAGCGACTCCGCCGCACAGGCGCTGACCGCAGCAGGGCTCACTCCCGGAGCGACGTCGCAGGTCGACTCGACGCAGCCGATGAACACCGTGGCCGGCACCGGTCCGGCCGCGGGCACCCGCGTGGACAAGGGATCGGTGGTGGGCGTGCAGCTGAGCACGGGGAAGGCGCCGCCCGCTCCTGCTCCGGGCGGCTGACACCGCTGGACCGGGATGTCGCCGGTCGGCGAGGATCTGCGACGGGAACGGGTCAGGGGGAACGGGTCAGGGAAGCCGGCTCAGGGCCCGACGGCTCCGGCGGGGAGGAGCCCGAACTCGACGAGCTCGTCGTCGGTGAGCAGTCGGCTGCGGATCATGAAGCGCTTGCCCTCGGGTGCTTCGACGCTGAATCCGCTGCCCCGCCCGTCGACGAGGTCGACGGTGAGGTGGGTGTGCTTCCAGTACTCGAACTGGGAGCGGGACATCCAGAAGTCGATCGGGTCCAGGCCGTCGAGCCGGAGCGATTCGACGAGCACGTCCGAGGCGCCGGTGCGGAACATCCCGGCGGGGAAGCACATCGGGGAGCTGCCGTCGCAGCATCCGCCCGACTGGTGGAACATGAGCGGCCCGTGCAGCGCCGTCATCCGGCGGAGCATGCCGGCCGCCTCCGCAGTGACGTCGACCCTCGTGGAGGTCATGGGTGGTGCTCCTTCGCTCGTGGTGCGGAATGTCTGTGTGCGCCCGACCGCTGACGGCGGACGCTCCTCCGGGCGGCGTCTCGATACGCCGCTGCGCGGACTACTCGATCGACATGAGGGGGCGCCCCCTCGTCCGATGCCTCGCCCGAAGGGCCGAGCACCGTTCTCCCGCGCGTCGCGAGGTGCCTCGCCCGCAGGGCCGAGCACCGTCCTTCCGCGCGTCGTCAGGTGCCTCGCCCGAAGGGCCGAGCACCGTCCTTCCGCGCGCCGTCAGGTGCCTCGCCCGCAGGGCCGAGCACCGTCCTTCCGCGCGTCGCCAGGTGCCTCGCCCGCAGGGCCGAGCACCGAACGGCGGATCCGCGTGCCAGCGGATCCGTCTCGGTGCGGACGCTCCCCGCTCCTCCCCACCCGGCCACGTCGGCGAGCCGACCGCGGCACGGGCGACGAGGAACGAGGAGCCCGTGCACACCAGCACCGAACGGCGGATCCGCGTGCCAGCGGATCCGTCTCGGTGCGGACGCTCCCCGCTCCTCCCCACCCGGCCACGTCGGCGAGCCGACTGCGGCACGGGCGACGAGGAACGAGGAGCCCGTGCGAACCAGCTCAGAAGAAGCCCATCGGTCCTTCCGCGTAGGAGACGAGGAGGTTCTTCGTCTGCTGGTAGTGGTCGAGCATCACCTTGTGGTTCTCGCGTCCGATGCCCGACTGCTTGTAGCCGCCGAACGCCGCGTGCGCAGGGTACTGGTGGTAGGTGTTCGACCAGACGCGGCCGGCTTCGATGGCCCGGCCTGCGCGGTAGAGCTGGGCGCCGTTGCGGCTCCACACTCCGGCGCCGAGGCCGTAGAGGGTGTCGTTGGCGATGCCGATCGCGTCGTCGAAGTCGTCGAAGGAGGTGAGGGCGAGGACGGGTCCGAAGATCTCCTCCTGGAAGATGCGCATCGAGTTGCGGCCCTCGAACACGGTCGGGTTGACGTAGTACCCGCCGCTGAGCTCGCCGCCGAGGTCGGCGCGGTCGCCGCCGATGAGCAGCTTCGCTCCCTCCTGCTTGCCGATGTCCATGTAGGAGAGGATCTTCTCGAGCTGGTCGTTCGAGGCCTGGGCGCCGATCATCGTGGCGGTGTCGAGCGGGTTGCCCTGTTTGATCCGCTTGACCCGCTCGAGGCCGTCACCGACGAAGTCGTCGTAGATCGAGCGCTGCACGAGCGCCCGCGACGGGCAGGTGCAGACCTCGCCCTGGTTGAGGGCGAAGAACGAGAAGCCCTCGAGCGCCTTGTCGTAGAAGGAGTCGCGTTCCGCGGCGACGTCGGCGAAGAACACGTTGGGGCTCTTGCCGCCCAGCTCCAGCGTCACCGGGATGAGGTTCTCGCTGGCGTACTGCATGATCAGGCGGCCGGTGGTCGTCTCGCCGGTGAAGGCGATCTTGCGGATGCGCGGGTGGGAGGCGAGCGGTGCGCCCGCTTCGAACCCGAATCCGTTGACGACGTTGAGCACGCCGGCGGGGATGAGGTCGCCGATCAGGTCGAGCAGCACGTGGATGGACGCCGGCGTCTGCTCGGCCGGCTTCAGCACCACGCAGTTGCCCGCGGCGAGCGCCGGCGCGAGCTTCCACACGGCCATCAGGATCGGGAAGTTCCAGGGGATGATCTGCCCGACCACGCCCAGCGGCTCGTGGAAGTGGTACGCGATCGTGTCGTGGTCGATCTCGGAGACGCCTCCCTCCTGCGCGCGGATCGCTCCGGCGAAGTAGCGGAAGTGGTCGATGGCGAGGGGGATGTCGGCGGCGAGGGTCTCGCGCACGGGCTTGCCGTTCTCCCATGTCTCGGCGACGGCGAGCAGCTCGAGGTTCGCCTCCATGCGGTCGGCGATCTTCAGGAGCATGTTCGAGCGCTCGGCGGGGCTGGTCTTCCCCCAACTCGCGAACGCCTTCCAGCCCGCCTCGACGGCGCGGTCGACGTCGGCGGCGGTGCCGCGGGCGATCTCGCAGAAGGGCTTCCCGGTGATCGGGGTGATGTTCTCGAAGTACTGGCCGCTCGCGGGGGCGACGTACTCGCCTCCGATGTAGTGGTCGTAGCGCGAGCGGAAGGAGGCGACGGATCCCTCCGTGCCTGGATTCGCGTAGACCGTGGAACCCGGCTCCTGCGGTGCCTGCTCGGCGACCTGGTCGGCGTACAGCGTCATGTGGACCTCCATCGACGTCGTTGTCGTGGGCGCGGGGTGGGCGCCCGGTCCTGACGCTACGTCGCGGGGGGTTGCACGACGTTGCACGGGTCGACGCACCGGCGCGAGCGGCGAGGACGGAGACCGGACCGGCCGGGCGGAGACGCGGCCGCCCGAGGAGGAGGGCCCCGCGGCCCGGACCTCAGACGCTCGCGAGCAGGCGCTGGGCGATCCGGCTCATGTAGACGCCGTAGGTCACCGTGGCCGCTGCGGCCCCCGCGCCGACCCAGGACCACACCTGCGGCCAGGCGGAGCCGTCGACGAGGACCACGACGACTCCGATCGCTCCGACCAGCGTCGTCCAGGTGGCGAGCCAGAGGTCGAGGGTCCGGCCGAAGATCCTCGCCATCGGGTAGAAGTGCAGGCCCACGATCACGGCGATGGCCGGCACGAGGAACCGCTCGAGCCCGGTGCCGGTGAGGACGCCCACCGCGACACCGATCAGCACGCCCTCCGCGGCGAAGACCGCTCCGAACAGCAGCCCGTTCGGCTTCGCCACGTGGTCGGCGTCGGTGAGCTCCACCGCCATCCTCCGCCGGGCGACGAGGAGGCGGACGGCCTGCACGGCGAAGACCACGGCCGCGAGCGCGCAGACGGTCACGGCGGTCGTCGCCGCCGGTGCCGGCCAGCCGACCGTGGTGTCGCTCGCCCACCACATCGTGAAGACCGCCATCAGGAGCAGGCCCCCCGCGACTCCGCTCGCGAGGGCCCGGGGAGGTGGTGCGAGGGTGCTCATGCGCCGAGGCTAGCGAGACGGCTCCGCGGCTGGACGCTCCGGCGGGAGTCCCAGGAGCGACCGGGACGGCTCAGCGCTGCTCCGCCTCGATCGTCTCGAGGTGCGCGGCGACACCGGCACGCCGCGGCGAGCGGGGCGGGAGGACGCGCAGGAGCTCCCGCCACACCTCCGCGTCGTCGCGGCCGTCGGGGCCCTCCGCCCAGGCGAGGAGGGTCGCGGGCGCCGCATCGGCGAGGACGCTCGCCCGCACCCGCAGGCGCAGCTCGCCGGCGATCGCCCGGATCCCCGGCGCCTCGGACGAGGGCAGCGGCGCGCCCCGGTACGCGTCCAGGGCGAGGCGGTGGGAGCCGCGGTCGAGCAGACCGAGCACCTGGCGGGCGTCGAGGTCGACCGGGCTCGCCAGGCGGTAGGGGCGCGAGAGGGGCACCAGGCGCGGGAGGGTCGGCTCGAGCGCGCGGCGCAGCCGCACCATCTCGGCGCGGACGGTGACCACCGCGTCGTCCCGGCCGTGGAGCAGGAGGGCGAGCTGCTCGGCCGAGAGCCCGGCCCGATACCAGGCGAGCAGGGTCAGGATCTCGGCGTGCCGGCTGCTGAGTTCGAGCGTCGCTCCGGCGGCCGTCACCAGGCCCGTCTCGCGCCCGAGGACCCGCAGACTCGGCGCCCGGGCCGCCGCCGTACTCCGTGCAGCGGGCCGCCGCGGGCGGAGGAGCCGCTGCACCATCAGCTCGCTCTCGACGGCGGCGGCGGTCGCCTCCATCAGCGGGAGGGTCTGCGGGGCGACGACGTCGGCGCCACCGGTGATGTCGATCACTCCGAGGATCTCGTGCGTCTCGGGGTCGTGCACGGGGACGGCGGTGCAGCTCCACGGGTGCACGAGCGAGGCGAAGTGCTCGGCGCCGTGGATCTGCACGCCGTGATCGAGCACGAGGGCCGTCCCCGGCGCGGACGTCCCGACGTCGGGCTCGGCCCACGCGGCGCCCTCGACGAACGACATCCCCTCGGCGAGGCTCTTGAGGTGCTGGTCCCCGTCGATCCAGAGCAGCCGCCCGAGCGCGTCGCCCACCGCGACGAGCACGCCGCTGTCCTCGTCGGCGTCACGCACCAGCAGGCGGCGGATCACCGGGAGGACCGAGGCGAGCGGATGCCCGGTGCGGTACTCGCGGAGGTCGTCGCCCGAGAACGAGAGCGGTGCCGTCAGCCGGTCCGGATCGAGGCGCCGCCGCCGTGCGCGCTCCCACGACTCCTCGACCAGCGCGCGCCGCCGACCGCTGCCAGGGCGGGCCAGCCACGGGTTGGTCATGCGCTCCGCCTCGTCGTCGGGTCGGTGGGAGTCGACGCTACTCCGCGGAGCGCGGCGGCGCCTCTGTCGCACCTGTCCGCACCGAGGCGCACCGGTCCGCAGCGGGTGCGGTCACCGATCGATGGTCGCCGTGTTCGCCTCGTCGTGCCGATCCCCC
Organism: Rathayibacter sp. AY1A3; assembly: GCF_002930975.1. Taxonomy (NCBI): domain Bacteria; kingdom Bacillati; phylum Actinomycetota; class Actinomycetes; order Micrococcales; family Microbacteriaceae; genus Rathayibacter; species Rathayibacter sp. AY1A3. The sequence goes on from NZ_PSTO01000010.1 coordinate 15,198, forward strand.
GCGGCCGGCTCGAGCCTCTCGAGGCGCTCGATCAGCTCGGGACCGAGCTCGACAGCGTCGGCCGCGGTGTTCTCCTCCACCCGCGCGACGCGGCGGGTCCCCGGGATCGGGGCGATGTCGTCTCCGCGGGTCAGGATCCACGCGAGCGCGGTCTGCGCCGGAGTCGCTCCGATCTCCGCACCGATGGCGCGGACCTCGTCGGCGAGCGCGAGGTTGCGGCGGAAGTTGTCGCCGATGAAGCGGGGATTCGACTTCCGCCAGTCCCCCTCGGGGATGTCGTCGACCGAGCGCAGCTGACCGGTGAGCAGCCCGTGACCGAGAGGCGAATAGGGCACGAATCCGATCCCGAGCTCGCGGAGGAGCGGCAGGATCTCCGCCTCGACGTCGCGCGTCCAGAGCGAGTACTCGGTCTGGAGCGCCGACACCGGCTGGACGGCGTGGGCGCGCCGGATCGTCGCAGGCGAGGCCTCGGAGAGCCCGAAGTGGAGGACCTTGCCTTCGGAGATCAGCTCGGCGACAGCTCCGGCGGTCTCCTCGATCGGCGTCCCGCGGTCGACCCGGTGCTGGTAGTAGAGGTCGATGCGGTCGGTGCCGAGCCGGCGGAGGGAGCCCTCGACAGCGGCCCGGATGTTGCGCGCACTGCTGTCGACGACGCCCGGTCCTCCCCCGGAGTGCGAGACGAGGCCGAACTTGGTCGCGATCCGCACCTCGTCGCGGCGGCCGCGGACGGCCCGGCCGACGAGCTCCTCGCTGTGGAAGGGACCGTAGATCTCCGCGGTGTCGAGATGCGTCACTCCGCGATCGAGCGCCCGGTGGATCGTCCGGATCGACTCGTCGTCGTCGAGAGCTCCCCCGGTCGTGTAAGTGCCGGCCATGGTCATGGCGCCGAGGCCGATCCTCGAGACGGTCAGGCCTCCGAGACGTGCGTTCTTCATGCCCTGCTCCTTCTGTCGTATCGGGACGCCCCAGTCTCGGCTCGTCGCTCGAAGGAGCGGGAGGCCCTGCCGACGGGGTCACCGGCAGTACCCCGCTCCGAGCAGCCGCAGGCCTTAGCGTCGAGACATGGACAGCCACGACGACCTCAGGGAGTTCCTGACGACCAGGCGCGCCCGCCTGACGCCTGAGCAGGCCGGGCTGCCCGACTTCGGCGGTCGTCGACGAGTCCCGGGACTGCGCCGGGAGGAGGTCGCCCTGCTCGCGGGGATGAGCCCGGAGTACTACCGCAGACTCGAGCGCGGTACCGCGGCCGGCGTCTCCGAGGCCGTCCTGGAGGGGATCAGCCGGGCGCTGCGCCTGGACGAGGCGGAGCACGCCCATCTGCTCGACCTGGTCCGCGGCGCCGCGCCAGGGCGCCCGACCCGCGGAAGCCGCCCCGCGCCGCGCGCGCGGACCCTCCGTCCCGACGTCCAGCGGATGATCGACGCGATGTCGACGGTGCCGGTCTACGTGCAGAACGGGCGACTCGACTGCATCGGGACCAACCGTCTGGGGCGAGCGCTCTTCTCGGAGATGCTCGTCGGCCGGGCGGGCCCTGCGAATGCGGCTCGGTTCACCTTCCTCGACCCGCGTGCCCGGACCTTCTACCGCGACTGGGAGAACGGTGCGGGGCAGATGGTCGCCGTCCTGCGCAGGGAGGCGGGGCGGAGCCCCTTCGACCGGGTCCTCGGCGACCTGGTCGACGAGCTCTCGACGGGCAGCGATCTCTTCCGCCGCCTGTGGTCCTCCCACGACGTCCGCGAGCACAGCACCGGCGCGAAGAGCATCCGCCACCCGCTCGTCGGCGATCTCGACCTCCACTTCGAGGCCATGGACCTCGCCTCGGAGCCGGGACTCCAGCTGCTGGTCTTCACTGCCGCTGCCGGCTCCCGCTCCCAGGACGGCCTGACTCTGCTGGCGAGCTGGGCTGCGGACTCGACGGCCGCGGACCTCTCCACCGCGTGACGGCCGCCTCCGGATCGTCGCGGATCCTCACTCGGCCCGTCTCGACCGCCGGCCGCGCCCCCGCACCGCCAGCAGCAGCACCGCCGCCACCAGCACCGCGATGCCCAGGACGGCTCCCGCGGTGAGCCGCTCCCCCAGCACCGCCACTCCGAGGAGAGTCGCGGTCGCCGGCTCCAGGAGGGTGAGCGTCGAGACGGTCGCCGCGGGAAGCACTCGCAGGCCGCGCGCGAAGAAGGTGTAGGCCACGGCGACCGTCACCACTCCGAGCCAGAGCACGGCCGGGATCGAGCTGGAGAGCCGCGACGGATCGCCCAGCAGCAGGAACGGGAGCGCCAGCAGCGCCGCGGCCCCGAACTGGGCTCCCATGGCGGCGACGGGGCTGAGCCCGCGCTCGAGCAGCAGCTTGCCGCAGACGGCGTAGAGCGCGTAGGAGGCGCCGGCGCCGGCCGACGCGGCGAGGCCGGGGAGCGTCACGCCGCCGGATCCGCCGCCGCCGAGGAGCACCACGCCGACCGCGGCGAGCGCGGTCGAGGCGAACCAGCGCGGGCTCGGCGTCGTCCGCAGGACGAGCCACTCCAGCAGGCCGGTGAAGGCGGGAGCGGAGCCGAGGGCGACGATCGTGCCGACCGCGACTCCGTTCTGCGCGGTGCCGGTGAAGAAGGCGGGCTGGTACGCGGCGACGCCGACCGCTCCGAGCACGACGAGCAGCACGACGGCGCGGGTCGGGCGGGAGCGGCTCCGCCGGCGCAGAGCCTCCACGCCGAGGAGAGCGGCCAGCAGGGCGCCGCCGAGGACGATGCGCGCCGCCCCGAGGAGGAGCGGATCCACGCCCGCCGCTCCGAGGGCCTGGGCGGTCCCCGTCGTGCCGAAGCAGACGGCGGCGAGGAGGACGGCGCCGATCGCCGAGGTCCGGGCCCCGCTCATCCCGCCCCGCTCCCCCGGCCGCCTGACGACCGGCTCCCAGTGTCCCAGGGATGGGCGCGTGCTCTTCCGCCTCTCGCACCGGGGGCCCAGGATGGAGGGACCGGACTAGCGGAGGAGCACGACGTGGGCATCGCGGAACCGTTCGACCTCGAGGACCACCACCGCAGCGCGCACGGCGCCCTGCGCGAGCACTTCTCAGTGCGCGAGTTCGAGGAGGTGCCGCTGGACCGCGAGGCCATCGTCGCCACCGCGTACCTGCGGGCGATCGAGCACGCCACCGTGGCCCGGGTGCTCCCCCTCGCGCGCGCCCACCCCGACGAGCAGGTCCGCGCGTTCGCGTCCGTCTGGGCCGCCGAGCGGCACCGGATCGCCGACGCCTTGGGCGACGTGCTCGCGGCCTCGCCGCAGATCCGCGGCATCGACGTCCGCCCGCCGGAGCCGACTGTGAGGTCGCGCCCGCTCCTCGACCGCGCCGCGGCCTCCCTCGCCGGCCCCGTCGCGCTGGCCCTCGCGGTGGACGCCCGGGTCGCGGTGCACGGCTACCGCCGGCTCGCCCGGCTCTCGCTGCACCCCGAGATGGAGCGCCTCGCCGAGACGGTCACGGGCATCCTCGAGCGGCAGGCCGACTTCTTCACGGTGCACGCGGCGGGACGCCTCGGACGCCCGCTGCCGCGCAGGGTGCAGGCGGCCGGCCTGCTCGCCGTGCTGCGCCTCCCGATCGGCGAGGCCGACCTGCCGGAGGCTCTCGCGCGCGAGGGCCGGGAGCTCGTCTTCGGCCGGGACGACGGCGGACTCGACGGGATCGACGCGGGCGTCGTCGCGGCGTTCGCGCTGCCCTGCACGGCGGCCCGGCGGCTCGTGCACCCGTACCGGCCGGTGTCGATCCGTGCCGCGCACCGCCTCGGACGGCTCGCCGCCGACACCCGCGCCGCCGTCACGACCCTGCTGGAGCAGGTGCGCGAGTAGCGGCGGCGCTCAGCCCAGCAGCTCGCGCACGTCCTCGGCGGTGATCCCGCCGGTGGCCGCCGCGCCGTCGTCCGACATGACCGCGGCGAAGAGCGCGGCCTTCGCCTCCTTGAGGGCCATCACCTTCTCCTCGATCGTGTCCTTCGCGACCAGGCGGTAGACCATGACCGAGCGGGTCTGGCCGATGCGGTGCGCACGGTCGACCGCCTGCGACTCGGTGGCGGGGTTCCACCACGGGTCGAGCAGGATGCAGTAGTCGGCCTCGGTGAGGTTGAGCCCGAAGCCGCCGGCCTTGAGCGAGATCAGGAACACGCCCGCCGCGCCCGAGCGGAACCGCTCGATGACCTCGTCGCGCTTCTTCGTCGCTCCGTCGAGGTAGGCGTACTCGATGCCCGCCGCGTCCAGCCGGCCGCGGACCCGGCCGAGGAACCGCGTGAACTGGCTGAACACCAGCACGCGGTGCCCCTCGCCGAGGGCGTCGCCCAGCAGCTCGTCGAGCAGGTCGAGCTTGGTCGAGGGCACGCTCTCGTGCGCCTCGTCGACCAGTGCCGCGTCGAGCGCGACCTGGCGCAGCACGGTCAGCGCGCGGAAGATCGCGAAGCGGTTCTTCTCGAAGTCGCCGATCAGGCCCAGCACGCGCTGCCGCTCCCGCGCCAGGTACGTGTCGTAGACCTTCCGCTGCTTCGGGCCGAGCTCGACCTCGAGGGTCTGCTCCTGCTTGGGCGGCAGCTCCTTGGCGACGAGCTCCTTGGTGCGCCGCAGCATCAGCGGGCGGATGCGCCGCCGCAGCTGCGAGAGCTTCTCGCTGTCGGCCTCGCGCTCGATCGGCTTCTGGTAGAACTCGACGAACCCGGCGGGCGAGGGGAACAGGCCCGGAGCGACGATCGACAGCAGCGACCAGAGCTCCATCACGTTGTTCTCCATCGGCGTTCCCGTGATGGCGAGCTTGAAGGGCACGTCGAGCCGGCGCGCGAGCTGGTGCGTCGCCGACTGGCGGTTCTTGACGAACTGCGCCTCGTCGAGGAGGAGCCCCGACCACTGGATGCCCGAGTACGACTCGTAGTCGAGCCGGAACAGGGCGTAGGAGGTGACGACCAGCTCGGCCTCGCCGATGACGCTGGAGAGCGCCTTCCGCTTCTTCTTCGACGTCTCGTCGATCCCGACGACGCGGAGGTCCGGGGCGAAGCGCTTGGCCTCGCCGACCCAGTTGGGCACCACGCTGGTGGGAGCGACGACGAGGAACGGGCGCGGCGAGGTGCCCGCCTCCGCGGCCGCGGCGCGCTGCTCCTGCATCACCCGGGTGACCAGGGCGAGGGACTGCACGGTCTTGCCCAGGCCCATGTCGTCGGCGAGCACGCCGCCGAGCTGGTTGTCGTAGAGGAACGAGAGCCAGTCGTAGCCGAGCTGCTGGTAGGGCCGCAGCTCCACGGCGAAGCCCTCGGGCAGGACCCGCGACTCCAGCGCACCGGTCGCGGTGAAGCCGGAGAGCCCCTCCACGGAGCGGCGCCACGCGGCGGCCTGGGCCTCCACGACGCCCAGCTCGACCAGCTCGTCCCAGAGGGAGGACTGGAACCGGCTGATCCGCAGGGTCTCGCCGGGGTCGTCCGAGAGCTCGCGGGCCTCGGCGATCAGCTCGCGGAGGCGGCCGAACCGCTCGTCGTCGAGGGCGAAGTAGACGCCGCTGGGCAGCACCATGTACTCGTCGCCGCGGGCGAGCGCGAGGAAGATCTCGGCCAGCGGGACCGCCTCGTCGTTGACGGTGACGGAGATCTCGAGGTTGAACCAGTCGCGGCTGTCGGGCTGGGCGACGGTCTGCACGGCGACCACGGGCGCGGTCTGCGCCTCGCGGTACTCGACGCGCTCGCCGATCTCCTCGATCTCGACGGTGCCCAGCTCGCGGAGCCGCTCGACCTCGCCGGTGAGGAAGCCGACGGTCTGCATGCCGCGCAGGTCGAAGGTGGGGCGCAGGCGCCTGCTCGACGGGGACACCAGGGCGGGCGTCGACTCCGGGTCGAGACCCGCTCCGACGAGGGAGTCGAGGATCCGCTGCTCGGCCTCGGGGTCGCGGTAGCCCGCGTCCTCGCCGACCCGCAGCGGGAGCCGCTCGGCGTCCACGCCGCCGCGCGCCCCCTCCACTCCGTAGCGCCACCACCACGAGCCGCGCAGGCCCGCGCCGTCGGTGTGCTCGAGGGTGAGGCCGAGGCGCGGCTCGGGCACCGCCGGCGCCTCGAAGGAGCCGTCGCGGGAGACGATGTCGAACAGCCGGTGCAGCCGCTGGTAGTGCTCGGTGAGGAACGCCGACTCCTCGGCCACCGGGATGCGGATGGCCTCGCGGCTCCAGAGGAACGTGCGCGCGGAGGACAGCAGCGGCGCGGCGAACGGGATGAGCGTGACCGGGCGGGCGCGCATCTCGTCGCCGCCCTCCCAGGTGTAGAGGCCGACGGCCGGGTCGCCGATGAAGCCGAACTCCTCGGGCGCCGGGTGGTCGCCGATCGCGACGAGCGAGCGCAGCTCGAGGCCGGCGGCGATGCGCGTGACGTCGATGGAGGCGGTGGCCGTCGTGTCGAGGATCTTCAGCGGCGTCTGGTCGCGGTCGCCCATCACCAGGCCGATGCCCGCGCGGACGGCGCCGTGCAGTGCCGCCCAGATCGCCTCGCTCCGGCACTGGTCGAGGTAGAGCCAGGTGTCGGGCGAGTAGTAGCTGGAGGCGCTGTGCCCGGAGAGCAGGCCCTGCATCTCGCGGATCACGTCGATCTGGCGCTCGTCGTAGTCGTGGCTGTAGTGCAGGTAGCCGAGGTCGCGCCAGCTGGTGCCGGTGCGGACCCAGCGGTCGCGGTCGCCCATCCGCACCGGGCGCACGCCCAGGCGCGGGCGCGGCTCGGGCGGCGGCCGGTAGGAGTTGTAGCGGCCGGGCGGGCGCCGCACGGGCTCGCCGGGCAGCAGCTCGAACTGCAGGCCGAGCGGGATGCCGGTGTGCGAGCGCTCCGCGCCGGCGAGGAGCGGGGCGAGCGCGCTGCGCCACTCCGGGACGGCGTCGACAGCGGCCTCGCCCGGGAAGGGACCGGCCACTCCGCCCTCGCGCTCGCGGCGCAGGGCCTCGATCAGGACGGCCGCGACGTGCTTGCACTCGTGCTTGACCGGGCAGCTGCAGGCGCCGCCGAGGAGGGTCCAGTGCTCGCCCTCGTCGCGGAGCTGCACGCTCACGGCGTACGGCGAGCGCCCGGATCCGCGGACCTGGCCGAAGAGGCGGGTGCGGCCGCCGAACCACTGCAGCTCGCGCACGCGGCCCTCGTCCGCGTACGCGGTGCCCTTCTCGACGGCGGCGGTTCCGACGAGGGCGCGGATGTCCTGCTCGGAGAAGGGCTCGTGGCCGGCGGTCACCGGCCCGGGTGCGGCCGACGGCAGCACCTCACCGGGGGGACTCTGGCGGGCCATGGACCTCACGCTCTCCGCGCTCGAACGAGCGCATCCGTCTATTCAACCCGATTCCGGAGGCGCTGCGAGCCGCGGGCCGGGATCCGTGGAGGACGCACGGCCGTCCCTACGATGGAGGGATGCCCCGTCTGGCCGTCGTCTCGGCGCACACCTCCCCGCTCGAGCAGCCGTCGACGGGCGACGCGGGCGGGATGAACGTGTACCTCGCGGCGGTGCTCCCGGAGCTGGCGGCGCTCGGCTGGGAGATCGAGGTGCTGACCCGCGGCGAGGGCGTCCGGATGCTCGCGCCGGGTGTGCGGGTGGTCGGCGTGCCGGTGCCGGCGGGCGACAAGTACGCGCTGGCGGCCGCGGCGCCGGAGTTCGCGCGCGCCGCGGAGGGGGCCGACGTCGTGCACTCGCACTACTGGGTGTCGGGCCTCGCGGGGGCGCTCACCGGCAGGCCGCACGTGCACTCGATGCACTCGGGCTCGCTCGCGAAGAACGCCCGGCTCGCCCCGGGCGACGTCGCGGAGCCGCAGCAGCGGATCGACGCGGAGCGCTCCGTGCTCGCCTCCGCCGACGCGATCGTGGTGGCGGGCGCCTCGGAGCGGGAGGACGTCGTCAGCGGGTACGGCGCGGATCCGGACCGGGTCGTCGTGGTGCCGCCCGGAGTCGACGCGCGGTTCCGCCCGGGCGGCGGCGAGCGCTCCGGAGTCGTCCTGGTCGGCCGGGTGCAGCCGCTCAAGGGCCAGCTGCTGGCGGTCGAGGCGCTCGCGGCGATGGCGCCGGCGGAGCGGCCGGTGCTGCGGCTGGTGGGCGGGGCGGCACCGGGCCGGGAGTCCTACCTCGACGCGGTGCGCGCCGCGGCGGCTCCGCTGAGAGACCGCGTGCTGATCGAGGGGGCAGCCGACCGCGACCGGGTGGCGGAGCGGCTCCGGAGCGCGCGGCTGGCGCTCGTGCCCTCGGCGGCCGAGACCTTCGGGCTCATCGCGCTCGAGGCGGCCGGCAGCGGCACTCCCGTGCTCGCGCGCAGGACGACCGGCCTGGTGGACGCGGTGCGCGACGGCGGGAGCGGCGTGCTGCTCGACTCCGACTCCCCCGCGGCGTGGGCCGAGGCGATCCTGACCCTGCTGGGCTCGCGCGGTGAGCTGGCGCGTCTCGGCCGCGGCGGCGTCGACTGGGCGGCCGCCCACTCCTGGCCGGCCGCCGCCGCCCGGCTGGACGCCGTCTACCGCGGCCTGACGGCCCGCTGAGGGAACCGCGGACCCTCGATGAACCCAGCGCCTTCGGAATGCCACGACGGGTCGGGATTCCCTCGGTGCAGGGACGGGTGTCAATCGGCGATGGCGGGGGCCCCGGGGTCGAGGCGGGCGCCGTGGGTGGAGCGGTACCAGGGCGCGAGGCGGTCGGGCGAGACCGCGACCATCGCGGCGCCCGTGAATCCGGCGTCGTTGCCGAAGCGGGCGGGGACGATCTCGGTGCCGATGTCGAGGAAGCGGGCGAACTCGTCGAAGACGTGCGCCGCCGCGCCGCCGATCACGAACAGCTGCGGCGAGAGCAGCATCTCGAGGTGCCGGTAGTAGACGCTGAGGCGACCCGCCCACTCCTCGAGGGTGATGCCCTCGCGGCGGACGGCCGAGAAGCCGACCTGCGGCTCGAAGTCGGGACCGTCGATGTGCAGGTGACCGAGCTCGGAGTTGGGGATCACCACGCCCTCGTGGACGAGCGCCGTCCCGATGCCGGTGCCGAGGGTGGTCAGCAGGAGGAGGCCCTCGCGTCCGCGCATCGCGCCGAACTCGCGCTCGGCGACCCCTGCCGCGTCCGCGTCGTTGACGACGACGACGTCGACCCCGGTCGCCTCCGAGAGGAGGGCCTGCGCGTCGAGCCCGACCCAGCGCTGCGAGACGTGGGTGGTCTGGCGGACGACGCCGCCGCGGACGATCCCGGGGAAGCCGACGCCCACGGGCGTGCCGGCGATCGGCGAGACGTCGCGGACGATGCCGGCGATCGCCTCGGCGAAGTCCTCGGGCTCCTTGCCCAGCGGGTTCGCGACCGCGAAGCGCCGAGCCGCCCGCTCGCCGGTGGTGACGTCGACGAGGGACGCCTTGATCGACGTCCCCCCGATGTCGACGCCGACGGCGAAGCGCGGGAGGAGGCCGTCGTGGGGCTGGGTCACGGATGCTCCGTCTGCAGTGGTGGGCGAGTGCGGGGACTCGCGAAAACGGTCGGCCCGTCGGATCCGGGATCGCGACGAGCCGAAGGCGATTCTACGAGCCGTCAGGTGCGCGCGGGCTCCGAGAGGGCGCGGAGGACGAAGTCGATCACCGGCTCGTAGAGATGGACGGCCAGCCCGTCGTCGATCGGGACGACCACCTCGATCGAGCCCTGCGCCTCGGCGACGAACACCGCCGGGTCGTTGCAGTCGGCGATCGCGATGACCGGCAGCCCCCGCCGGCCGGCCGCGCCCGCGAAGCCGTGGTCGGCGACGACCAGGTCGGGGCGGATGCCGAGCTCGTCGAGGCGGTCGAGCAGCGCGTCCATCGGCTCCGGCGAGTGCGTGTGCTGCAGCCCTCCCCCGCGGTAGACGCAGGTGACCCCGCCGGTGCACCACAGGGCCTGGTGCTCGTCCGCGAGAGGCACGCGGATGCCGTCGGGGGCGGCGAACGGGAGCGCGTTCACGTCGATCACGCGGGCGCCCCGCTCCGTAGCGGCAGCAGCGAAGCGGCGGTAGACGTCCATCAGGGTCGCGGGGTGCGCGGTGGCGAACAGGAGGAGCGCCCCCTCGCGGACAGCGGCGGCGAACCGCTCGCGGTAGCGGGCGAGCCCCGCGACCGTCAGGCGGGCGTCGATCCGGTCCTGCCCGCTCTCGAAGGAGGGGTCGGTGCTGATCCCCACGCGCTCCCCCATCAGCGCGAGCAGGCTCTCGAGCGTCCAGTCCTCGGCCACGTCCACCCCGTAGAGGTGCGCGGGCTCGCGGGCGGCGAGGCCGCGGAGGTTGCCGAGGTTGCTCGCGCGGCCGGTGAGGACGTCCCCGGCGAGGAGGGAGGAGCCGAGGTACGCCTCGAGCTCGGAGTCGGGACGCGGCATGCGGGACCTCTCGATCGACGGGGACCTCCCAGGCTACGGGCAGTTTAGGTGTTGACATCCGATCCGTCGCCGATATATCGTTACTGCATCGCCGACAGATCGGAAGCAGCCGCTCCCGACGGGCGACCGGATCCGATCGAAAGGGATCCCCTCACGACAGAGAGCAGCACACCCATGAACTCCAGGACCTTCTTCTCCGACGACCGCCGCGACTCCTGCGACGGCGACCACTCCTCCCGCCACGAGCACCCCGGCCGCGGACAGCGCCGCGGACCCGGCGGTCACGGCCGCGGCTTCGGGCCCGGCTTCGGCTTCGGCCCCGGCTTCGGCGGCCCCTTCGGCCGCGGCGGAGGACGCGCCCGACGCGGTGACGTCCGCGCGGCCCTCCTCTCCCTCCTCTCCGAGAAGTCCTCGAACGGCTACGGCCTGATCAAGGCCATCGCCGAGAAGACGAACGGATCGTGGCGTCCCAGCCCCGGCTCCGTCTACCCCACCCTCCAGCAGCTCGTCGACGAGGGCCTCATCACGGCCGTCGGCGAGGGCCGCGGCACCGAGTACCAGCTCACGGACGCGGGCGGCACCTACGTGCGCGAGCACGCCGACGAACTCGACGCGGCCTGGGAGGCCACTCCCGGCGCGAGCGACGCCGATCGCGCCTTCATGGAGAACGTCGGCAAGCTGATGGGCGTCGTGCAGCAGTTCCGCGGAGCGACCGAGGCGCAGCGCGCCGCCGCCTCCGCCAAGCTCGACGAGACCCGTCGCGCGCTGTACCTCATCCTCGCCGACTGACCTCGACTCCCCTGCCGCGATCCGTCGCGGGAGCCCCGGACGGACGGGACCCCCTCGCCTCGGCGACGGGGTCCCGTCCGTTCCGTCGTCTCCGGAGCCGGCGCCTCAGCGGGCGGCGGACAGGCGCGCCAGACCCTCGTCGAGGGTGACCGACGGGCTCCACTGCAGATCGGCGCGCGTGCGGCGCTGGTCGAACCAGTGCGCGGTCGAGAGCTGCTCGGCGAGGAAGCGGGTCATCGGCGGCTCATCGGCGCCGGGCCGCACGGCCCACACGCGCTCGACGAGCGAGCCCGCAGCGCGGGCGACGGAGGCGGGGACGGACCAGCGCGGCGGCTCGACGCCCGAGGCGCGGCAGATCCCGGCGAGCAGCTCGGCGACCGGGCGCGGCTCGCCGTTGGTGACGACGTAGGAGCGGCCGTGCACCTCCTCCGCCCGCCCGAGAGCGGCGACGATCGCCGAGGCGGCGTTGTCGATGTAGGTGGAGTCGATCAGCGCCTGGCCGTGCCCGAGGAGCGGCAGCCGGCCGGCGCGCGCCCGCTCGACGATGCGGGCGACGAGCTGGGTGTCGCCCGGACCCCAGACCAGGTGCGGACGCACGGCGACCACCGCGAAGCCGGGGGCGTCGGCCGCCAGAGCCAGCAGCTCGGCCCGGGCCTTGGTGCGCGCGTAGTCGCCGCGGGCCCGGTCCGGATCGGCGGGCTCGGCGTCGTCGCCGGTGATCGAGGAGCCGGAGTGGGCGACGGAGGGCGACGAGATCTGGACGAAGCGGCTCACGCCGGCGCGGGCGGCGGCGGCGAGCAGACGCCGGGTGCCGTCGACGTTCACGCGGTCGAAGTCGCCCGGATCGCCGGCGAGCGAGACCTTCGCGGCGAGGTGCACGACGCCCTCGGCCGCGTCGACGGCCTCCTCGACCGCGCGCGGATCCGTCAGCGAGCCCCGCGCCTCCTCGACGCCCGCGACCCCGGAGGGCCGGCGCTGGAAGGTGCGGACCACGTGCCCCTGGGCGACGAGGCCCGCGGCCACCGCACCGCCGAGCAGGCCGCTCGCGCCGGTGACCAGGACCCTCACGGCGCCACCATCCGGCCGCCGGCGAGCACGCCCTCGGCCCAGCGCGAGAGCGCGGCCCGGTCGATCTTGGAGTTGTGGCGGATGTCGGTGGGCAGCGCCGGGACGACGAGAACCGCGGCGACGGGCCGGCCGACGGCCGCGCGCACCTCGGCGGCGAGGGCCTCCTCGGCCAGCACCACGCGGCGCGCGCCCGAGCGCAGCTCGACCACGGCGACCAGCTGCGCGACTCCGCGCGGGCCGGCTCCGACGATCGCGGCGCGGGCGACCGAGGCGACGCGCGCCTCGATCCGCTGCTCCGGTCCGACCGGCGTGACGACGCCGTCGGGAGTGACGACGACGTGCGGCATGCGGCCCTCGACCCAGAGACGGCCGGTGGAGTCGATCCGCCCGACGTCCCCGGTGCGGTGCCAGCGCTCGCCCGGGACGGCGCCGATGCGGGCGGCGCGGTCGGTGAGCCAGAGGCGCTCGTAGTGGTCCTCGACGTGACCTGCCGAGACGACGATCTCGCCGGTCGTGCCGGTGATCTCCTCCGGCTCGTCCGCGGCGCGGCCGCCGGCGTCGAGCGGGGCGATCCGCAGCCGGACGCCCGCGGCGGGCACGCCCACGCAGACGCCTCCGCGCGGATCGTCGTCGGAGGCGGCCTCGCGGATGCCCTCCAGCGACGCGTCGGTGAGCAGCAGCCCCTCGGTCATGCCGTAGGGAGTGCGGGCGGAGGCGTTCGGCATGAGCGCCTGCGCCTCGCCGAGCAGTCCCGCCGAGACGGGGGCGCCGGCCGAGAGGAAGGTGCGCACGCCGGCGAGGGCCCGGTGGTCGTCGGCGTCGAGCGCGCCGGCGGTGGCCACGACGTTGGCCAGTGCGGCCGGCGAGAGGAACAGCACGGTCGCGTCGACCCGTGCGGCGGCCGCGGCGACGGCGGCCGCGGTGAGCGTCCGGGGCGCGGTGACGTCCATGTCCGGAGTGGCGGAGCGCGTGCCCAGCGCAGGACCGAGCAGGGCGAACGGCGCGAAGCCCGCGACGAGGCCGGTGCCCGGTCCGATCCCGTACTGGCGGGCGAGCGCGTCGCGGACGCCGGCGAGCTGGCGGTGCGTGTAGACGACGCCCTTGGCGGGGCCGGTCGAGCCGGAGGTGAACAGGATCGCGGCCACGGCGTCGGCGGCGGGCGCCTCGTCCAGCGCCTCCGGGTCGGCGGCCAGCTCGGCGCGGCCGAGCTCGATCAGCTGCGCGAGCGAGGTGTCGACCCCGAGGGCCGAGGCGGAGGCGCGGGGCAGGGTCTGCGTCGAGATCCGGCCGCCGGGCCAGCGGAGGGCCCGCGCGACGGTGAGGCCGGGCAGGGCGCCGACCACCAGATCCGGCCAGGCGCCACGGACCGCGCGGGTGAGACCGCGCAGGCCCAGGCCCGCGTCGGCGACGACCACGACGGCTCCGATGCGCAGGCACGCGTAGAGCAGCGCCGTCAGGTCGGCGCCGGGCGGCACGAGGAGCGAGACGCGGTCGCCCGGGGAGACGCCGGAGGCGCGGAGCCCGGCGGCGAGCTCGCGGACCCGCTGCGAGAGCAGGCGCCACGAGACCGAGCGGGGCCCGCCGCCTCCGGGAGGCGCCATCTCGACCAGGGCGAGCGAGTCGTCCTGCGCATTGCGGTCGAGGTGCGCCCAGAGCGGCTCGACCGGCGCGGTCGGGCGTCGGACGTCGGGGGCGGGGTCGCCGCCGAACGGCTCCTCGCGGTCGGAGAGGTCGCCCAGCCAGGTGAGGACGGCGGACGCGTAGTCGACGTCCTCGGCCACCAGGTGGCCCGCTCCCTCGTAGCGGTGGACCTGCGCGTGCGGGAGCCGGTCGACGAGGTCGTCGAGGTAGCGGTCGGAGAAGATCGGGTCCAGCGGGCCCCAGAGCATCAGGGCCGGCGTCGTCAGGGCGCTGACGCCCTCGGCGATGCGCTGCAGCTCCGGGTCGCTCGGGTGAGCGGAGTCGACCGGGATGTCGGCGACGAAGCCGCCCACTCCGCCGCGGCGCGACGCGGACCGGTAGGGCGCGCGGTACCCCTCCTTCACCGCGGAGGGCAGCGCCGGGTGGCCCAGCGCGAGGGTCGTCTCGAGGAAGGCCGGCGTGCCGACCGTCGAGGCGCCGAGCACACCCGAGGCGAGCGCGAGCCGGAGCGGGGCCGGGATCGGCTCGTCGGCGCTCTGGTGGATCGCGGTGTTCAGGAGCATCGTGGCGCGCAGCTGCTCCGGGTGGTCGACCGCCCAGCCCAGCGAGACGACTCCGCCCCAGTCGTGGCCGAGGGTGACCACGTCGTCGAGGCCGAGCACGTCGGTGAGGTTGGCGAGCTCGCGCACGCGGTCGGCGAGCGTGTGCAGGGCGCCGGTCCGCTCGGAGAAGCCCATCTCGAGCTGGTCGACCGCGACCACCCGCCAGGCGGGACCTCCGCTGCGGGCCGACTCGAGCATGGCGGCCGCGAGGCGGCGCCAGAGGTAGGACCAGGTGGGGTTGCCGTGCACGCAGAGGACGGTGCCGACGGGCTCCGTGCCGAGGGCCTCGCCCGTGTCGAGCAGGTGCCAGCGGCGCGGCACGCCCTGGGCGTCCGGAGCGTCCACGAGGCGCGACCACGCGGGATCGAGCCCGTCGAGCCCGGCCGGGGGCAGCTGCGCCGCGGCCGTGGAGCCGAGCGCTCCGCGGATCCGCTCGGCCGGGTGGGGCGCGCTCACCAGGCGATCTCGAGCATCGCGGTGTTGATGCCCGAGCCCACTCCGATGAGCAGCACCCGGTTGCCCGGCTGCAGGGTCTCGGCCTCCTGGGCCAGGGTGATCGGGATCGACGCCGGGCCGACGTTGCCGAGGGTGGGGTAGGTCGTGGGGACGCGGCTGCGGTCGATGCCGACCGCCTTCACCAGGGCGTCGGTGTGCACGTCCGACACCTGGTGCGTGATGTAGCGGTCCATCCCGCTCCAGTTCCAGTCGCGGGTGGCCTCCTTCCACGCCGAGAGGACGAGCTCCATGCCGCCCTTGAGCAGCGCCTTCGCGTCCGTGAACATGCCGTCGACGCTGCCGACGCAGAGCTCGTTGAACTGCGTGGCCGCGCGGGTGATGCCGCCGAGGATGCGGTGGCCCTTGGGGTGCTCGTCGGCCGGGCCGAGGACGGCCGCGGCGGCGCCGGAGCCGAGGGTCAGGCTCGCGAACTCGCTCATGAAGTCCTTGCGCTTGACGCCCTCGCGGCTCAGGCGCTCGATGGTGTTGACCTGGATCTCGTCGGCGTCCTCGCCGTCGATGATGAGCGCGTACCGGATCTGGCCGGAGTCGATCAGCTGCGCGGCGAGGGTCATGCCGTTGACGAAGCCGAGGCACGCGTTCGCGATGTCGAAGTTGATGGCCGACGAGGGCAGGCCGAGCCCGTGGTGCAGGCGCACGGCGACCGAGGGCTCGAGGTGCTTGCGGGTCACCGACGTGTTGATGATCAGGCCGATCTGGTCGGCGCGGACGCCGGCCTCGGCGAGAGCGCGCTTGCCCGCGTCGATCGCCGCTCCGTCGAAGCCCTGCTCGGAGCCCCAGTTGCGGCGCTCGTGCACTCCGGCGACGCGCTGGAGGAGCCCGGTGGGGAGCCGCAGGCGCTTGAGCGCCGGAGCGAGCCGCGCCTCGATCTCGGCCGAGGTGGTCACGCGCGGAGCCAGCGTGGTCGCGACGGACAGCAATGCGACGTTGCGGTGCGTGGTCGTTGCGTTTCCGTCCAACGGAACTCCCTGTCGAGTTGTCGATCCTGGCATGTGCCTCCGTGATTTTACGCTGTCGTTCAGGCTGCGCTTCCTGGACGCCCGCTGGGCGGTCGCGGAACGCGTCCTCGGCGGCCGGGCGGGGGCTCCTCCCCCGGAACGACGGGCGAGGAGCCGCCGAGGCCACACGCGACGCGCGGTGTCAACCCACCCGCCGGGGCGTCAGGTCCCCATCGCCCACGGCTCGCGATCGCCGCGGAGGCGGGCGGCGAGCGCCATCGCCTGCTCGTCGGTCAGGGTCGCGACGTAGTCGACCACACCGCGCCCCCGGCCGAGCCGCTGCAGCGCGGCCGGGTCGGAGGTCGGCCGGCCGCGCTCGTCCGACGGGAGCCAGTCGGGGTGGTCGGCGCGCAGGCGGAAGTAGCCGTCGGTCGCGAGCTCGATCAGGTCGAGCAGCTTCTGCGGAGCCCGCGAGCCGTCGCGCGGATCCTCGAGCCAGGCGTCGAGGTGGGTCACCAGCGTCTCGAGCACCTGCGATTGGCCGCGCTGGTAGGTGGCGAAGTCCGGCCGATCGATCACGAAGCGGGTGTGCACGAACTTCAGCACGGCCACGTCGTGCCAGGCGTCGGGGAGGAGGGAGAGGTGGCCCGAGCGCACGTTCGGCTCGGCGAGCACCACCACGGAGCGCTGCAGACGGCCGATCCAGGAGGAGACGAAGGCCTCGATCGCGCGCTCGGTGCGCGTCGATCCGTCGAAGGGGAGCGCGAGGAGCCCCTCGACCAGCTCGGTCGACACCCGCTCCACGGAGGCGCGGAAGTGCTCGTCGCTCGCGATCCACGGGTCGCGGGCCACGAGCCTCCGGCGGAGCATCTCGAGCGAATGCCCGGGGGCCCGCGCCCACAGCTCCTCGGCGTCGAGGGCGGCGAGCGCGTTCTGCTCGCGGAGGAACGCGCGGAACTCCACGGCGACGGCCGCCTGCTGCAGCACCCCCGCGCGGTAGAAGTCGTCGAGGTCGTGCAGCGAGTAGGCGATGTCGTCGGCGACGTCCATCACCGAGCACTCGAGGGTCTGCTGCCAGGGGGCGATCGCGGCGAAGCCGGAGCGGGCGTCGAGCAGGTCGTCGAGGTCGAGGGTGTACGCCGAGAACTTCGGCGGAGCGGTCTCCCACCGGCTGGCGGTCGAGCCGCGGGGCAGCTCGGTCGGGTCGGCGGAGTCGATGCCGGGGCGGTGGACCGTCCGCCCCCACGGGTACTTCAGCACGGCGGCTCGGGAGGCGGCGGTGAGGTTCAGCCCCACCTCCACCGTCTCGCAGACGTCGAGCTCGGAGAGGATCCGGAACGACTGCGCGTTGCCCTCGAAGCCCTCCGCGAGCCCCAGCCGCTCGCGCGCGAGGCGGTCGAGCGCCTGCTCGCCGAGGTGGCCGAACGGAGGGTGGCCGAGGTCGTGCGCGCTGGCCGCGGCCTGCACGACCACCGGGTCGCAGCCGCCGAGCCGCTCGACCAGCTCGCGCTGGGCGGGATCGGTGGTGGTCAGCTGCATCGCGATCGCGCGGGCGACCGCGGTGACCTTGATCGAGTGCGTGAGCCGGTTGTGCACGACCTGGCCGACGCCGGAGGGCGAGATGACCTGGGTCACCGCGGAGAGTCGGGCGAAGTAGGGCGAGAAGCGGATCCGCTCCAGGTCGACGCGGTACTCGGGGTACTCCTCGCCGGTGGCGAACCGGTCGACCGGCTCGGGGATGCGCCGGTCGCGGCGGTGGTCGTGCGGGGCCGAGGCCCGCGGGGCCGTCGTCTCGGGGAGTGCCGGCTCGCTCATGGCTTCACCCTAATCAGGGGCGCGGGGGCGGAGGGACCGCGCCGCTCCGGCGGTCGGCGTCGCTCCTGCGGCGAGACACCGCGTCCGCCGGCGAGGCACCGCGGGGACGGCGGCGCCTCGGGGAGCGCACGAACACCTCGGCGGTCCGGTGGGCGAGGCCGGCGCCTCGGCGGACGCCGGGACGCCCCGCGGCAGCCCGGCCGACGGGCGAACAGGAGACGCCGGGCGCGGACTCCCGTCAGGCGGACTGCTCGCGCGGGGCGACGGCGAGGTGGACGGCCGCGGCGACGACCGCGCCGAGGACGTAGGCCGCGATGTCGAGCCAGGAGAAGGTGGTGCCGACGACGAGGCGGAGCGGCGCCCACAGCTCGACCAGGCGCCCCGCGACTCCGATCGCCTGCAGCTGCTCCATCGCGATCGACCAGGCCAGCGCGATCCCGGCAGCCGTCACGCCCGGGATGCGCGGCAGGAGCACCGCGATCAGCAGCGCCACCAGCACGACGTAGGCCACTCCGCCGGCGAGGTCGGCGAGCAGCCCCGTGAGCACGAACCGCAGCGCCAGGCCCAGGCCGAGCACGGCGACGGCCGCGAGGGCGAAGCGGAGCCGCGCCTTCACCGGTCACGCTCCTCGAGGGCGCGCTGGAGGCGGTCGAGAGCGAGGAGGAACGTGCGGTCGTCGGCCACGCGCCAGCCGAGGGCGGCCGGGGCGGCGACGACCAGGGGCACGAGGACGGTGCGCGGGCGCCGCCTCGCCGCACGCAGGACGGCGGAGGCGGGCGGCGGGGCGAGGACCGCCAGGACCAGCGCGCGGACCCGGTGGGCACCCGAGGGCGAGGTGCCGACGCCCACCGACACGATCCGATCCCACTCGGCGATGCGCAGGGCGTCTGCGCGCTCGGCGGCGAGCTCGAGTCCGTCGCGGCCGACGGCCAGCACCGCGGCGGCGGCGGCCGGAGCGGCGGAGGCGGGTGCCGCGATCCGGCGCAGCGCCCGGGCGAGCTCGGGAGTGCGCAGGACGGCGAACCCCTCGGTGACGGCGGCGAGCGCCGCCAGCCGGCGCTGCCGCTCCGGGGCGGCCTGACGGACCCGGGCCCGGACGGCGGCCGGGGCGGGCAGGGGCGCGGCGAGCAGCGCGGTCGGCTCGAACCGCGTGCGCGGGGGCAGCGGGACCGCCGGCGGCGTGCGCGGCGGGGGCTCGCCCCAGTGCGGCGTCGATGCGGGATCCATGCGCCCCTCCCTCCTCGCGCGGCTCCGAGCCGCCCCTGAGATCATCCCTCCTCCGCCCTCCCGCCTTGCCGAGAGGGCTCGGCGGGCTTACCATGGAGTACCCCCCGGGGGTATGCCGCGACCGGCGTGCCGACCGGACGCCCACCGGGCCGATCGACCGGATCGGACCGGACGCACGACACAGGAGGACCCATGAGCACCAGGATCGACCTCGGCCTGACCGCGAGCGGATCGACGGGAGGCTGCGGCTGCGGCGGAGGCGGCGCCTGCGCGTGCGGCGACCACGGCGGCGCCGGCCGCTCCGACGCCGGCCACGCGGCGCAGGGCTCCCTGTCCGCCGCGTCCGTGCAGAGCTTCGGCGTCGCGGGCATGACCTGCGAGCATTGCGTCCGCAGCGTCACCGAGGAGCTCGCCGCCTACCCCGAGGTCTCGGCTGTCGACGTGTCCCTCGCCCCCGACGGGGTCTCGACCGTCACGGTCGGCTCCTCCCGGCCGCTCGGCCGCGAGGAGATCGCCGCCGCCGTCGCCGACGCGGGCTACCGCCTCGCTCCCCTGAGCTGACGTGGCCGAGACCACCGGCACCCCGCTCGAGCTCGCCATCGGAGGGATGACCTGCGCCTCCTGCGTCGCGCGGGTCGAGAAGCGCCTCGACGCGCTCCCCGGCGTCCACGCGACCGTCAACCTCGCCCTCGAGCGCGCGACGCTGACCCTCCCGCCCGGCACGACTCCGGCCGACGCGATCGCCGCCGTCGAGGCCGCGGGCTACAGCGCGTCGGTCCCCTCCATCGGCGAGGCGGCTCCCGCGGAGGAGCAGGAGGAGCAGAGCGACGACGACCGCGAGCGGCGCGCCCTGCGCACCCGGCTCCGCGTCTCCGCCCTGCTCGCCGTGCCGGTGGTCCTGCTCTCGATGATCCCGCCGCTGCAGTTCGCGAACTGGCAGTGGCTGTGCCTCGCCCTCGCCTCGCCGGTCGCGGTCTGGGGCGCGCTGCCCTTCCACCGCAACGCCTGGCGGGCGCTGCGGCACGGCTCCACCACCATGGACACCCTGATCAGCCTCGGTGTCAGCGCCTCCTTCGCCTGGTCGGTCTGGGCTCTGTTCCTCGGCGACGCCGGGCGGCCGGGCATGAGCATGCCGTTCGAGCTGCTGGGCAGCCGCTCCGGCCACGACGAGATCTACCTCGAGGTCGCCGCCGCCGTCCCCGTCCTCGTGCTGGCCGGCCGCTACCTGGAGGCGCGGTCGAAGCGCGACGCCGGTGCGGCGCTCCGGGCGCTCCTCCGCCTCGGCGCGAAGGACGCCGTGCGCATCGCCGCCGACGGGCAGGAGGAGCGCGTGCCCGCGTCCTCGCTCGCCGTCGGCGACCTCCTCCGCGTGCGCCCCGGCGAGACCGTCGCCGCCGACGGCACCGTGCTCGAGGGCTCGAGCGCGATCGACGCGAGCATGCTCACCGGCGAGAGCGTGCCGGTCGAGGTCGGCCCCGGCTCGACCGTGACCGGCGGAGTGCTCAACGCGCACGGCCTGCTCACCGTCCGCGTCGACCGCGTCGGCTCCGAGACCACGCTCGCGCGGATGGGCCGCCTCGTCTCGGAGGCGCAGGCCGGCAAGGCGCGCGTCCAGCGGCTCGCCGACCGCGTCTCCTCCGTCTTCGTGCCGGTCGTGGTGGTTCTCGCCCTGGCAACTCTCGCCGGCTGGCTGATCGCCGGCGCCGACCTCGCCGCCGCCGTCTCTCCCGCCGTCGCCGTCCTCGTCGTCGCGTGCCCGTGCGCGCTGGGCCTGGCCACCCCGACCGCCGTCCTCGTCGGCACCGGCCGCGGCTCCCAGCTCGGGATCCTCCTCCGCGGGCCGGAGGTGCTCGAGGCCGGGCGCCGGATCGACACGGTCGTGCTCGACAAGACCGGCACGCTCACCACCGGCGCCTTCCAGGTCGTCGAGTCCAGCGACGACGAGAGCCTGCGGTTGCTCGCCGCCGTCGAGCGCGGATCGGAGCATCCGCTCGCCGCGGCGATCGTGGCCGGGGCCGCGCACCTCGACGTCCCCGAGGCGACCGGATTCCGCTCCAGCACCGGGTTCGGCGTGCGCGCCCGGGTCGAGGGCCGCCTGGTCGTCGCCGGCCGGCTGCGCTGGCTGGAGGAGCAGTGGGGCTTCGCGCCGGGCGGTCTCGCCGAGCGCGCCGAGCGAGCGACCGCCGAGGGCGGCACCGTCGTCGGCGTCGGCTGGGAGGGGGCGCTGCGCGGCTTCGCGGTCCTCCGCGACGAGCCGAGGCCGGAGGCGTCCCGCACCGTCCGCGCCCTGCGCGAGCGGGGCCTGCGGGTGATGGTGCTGACCGGCGACAACCCGCGGGCGGCGCAGGCCGTCGCCTCGGCCGTCGGCATCGACGAGGTCGTCGCCGACGTGCTGCCGGAGGAGAAGCTCGCGGTGATCGAGCGCCTCCGTGCGGAGGGCCGCCACGTCGCCTTCGTCGGCGACGGTGTGAACGACGCCGCCGCGCTGGCCGCCGCGGACGTGGGGATCGCGATGGGCGCCGGATCGGACGCGGCGATCGAGGCGAGCGACATCACCCTCGTCGGCGACGACCTCGGCCGGGTGCCCGACGCCCTGCGCCTCGGGCGCCGCACCCTCGCGGTCATCCGGGGCAACCTCTTCTGGGCCTTCGCCTACAACGTGGCCGCGATCCCGCTCGCGATGGCCGGACTCCTGGGGCCGCTCGTGGCCGGCGCCGCGATGGCGTTCTCGAGCGTCTTCGTCGTGCTGAACAGCCTGCGGCTGCGGTCGTTCCGCTGAGTCCCGGCGGGCCGTCCGGAGTTCCCTCGCGGAGCTCTTGACGGCCCGCCCGCGGATGGCGAGGGTGAGCGCATGAGCCTCTTCATCACCTGCCCGGTCGACGACGTCGAGCGTGCCACCGCCTTCTACACCGCGCTCGGCTGGACCCTGAACACCGAGATGTCCCGCGAGGACGTCTCCTGCTTCGCGATCGGTCCCGGCACGTCCGTCATGCTGGCGAGCCGCGCCATGTACGAGAGCGTCGGCGCCACCGAGGAGCTGATCGGCGCCCCCGGCACCCCCTCGAAGGTGACCGTCTCGTTCGACCTCGACAGCCGCGCGGCCGTCGACGAGCTCGTCGAGCGGGCCGCCGCCGCGGGAGGCCGGATCGGCGACACCGACGACTACCCCTTCATGTACCAGCGCCAGTTCGACGACCTCGACGGCTACCACTACTCCCCGTTCTGGATGAAGCCGGGCGGCGACGCGGCGGAGTGACGGGGCGGCGCGGACTCACTCCGCGTGCCGCAGGCGGTGCCGCCGGACCGCGGCCCGGTTCGCGCAGCGGACGGAGCAGTACCGCTGCCGGCCGTTCCGCGTCACGTCGACGACGACGTTCCTGCAGTGGTCGCCCGGCGCCCGACCGGCCTCGCACCGCAGGAGGCGGCTCATCCCCCGGGTCGTCAGGTGCAGCGCCGTGCCGACCGCGATGACGGCGTGGAGGACGTGCGCCAGGGACTGGTCCTGGTCGCGGTAGTGCAGGTGCCAGCCCTCGTCGTCGTGGTCGGTCAGGCGCGGATACGCGGCGATCGCGGCCATCTGGCGGTTCAGCGACGTCGCGCGGTCGCTCGGAGTCGGCGCGTCGACCACCTCGAGCCACTCGTCGATCACGTCGCGTGTCCTGGCGTGGTCGTCCGGGCCGGACTCGAAGGCCATCGTCATGCCGAACTCGCGCGTGCGCGCCTCGATGCCCTCGCGGTCGGACGGCCAGTCGTTCGCGAGGGAGGCGGCGAGCAGGACCGCGTACTCGCCGTAAGGGTTGAGCTGCATAAGACCATGACAGCACAGTGGCTCCCATGCGCACCTCCACACCCTCCCCGCACCCCTCCGAGCCGCTCGCCCCCGCCGTCGATCCGCACGAGCACGGCTGGACGACCGAGTCGGCCCACCGGACCAGCGAGGGCGTCGTCGTGTACGTCCGCTGCGCCGGCTGCGGGACGCGGCGCGTGGACGTGCGGACCGGGCACCAGGATCCCCCTGCCGCTCTCAGCCGCGTCCTGCCCGCCTCCGACGACCGCTCCCGCCGTGGAGCAGAGGGAGGATGAGGGCATGATCGCCGACCTGACCCTCCCCCGCGACGCCGGCCCCGGGGAGAGGAGCCTCCTCCTCCGCCGCGCGGTGCTCCACGACCTCCCCGCGCTCGTCCGGCTCCTCTCCGACGACCCGATCAGCGCCGGGCGCGGAGACGTCGCCGCCGAGGAGGACGGGGCCGCCTACGAGGCCGCCTTCCGGAGCATCGCGCAGGACCCGGGCAACGATCTCGTGGTCGCGGTGGACGGCGCCGGGGCCGTGGTCGGCACGCTGCAGCTGACCGTGATCCCCGGGATGGCGCGCCGCGGCAGCTCCCGCCTGCTCGTCGAAGCGGTCCGGGTGGCGAGCGCCGAGCGGTCGGCCGGGATCGGCACGGCCCTGATGCGCTGGGTGCTGGACGTCGCTGCGATCGAGCTCCGCACGCCGCTCGTCCAGCTGACCTCGGACGCCGCCCGCACCGACGCCCACCGCTTCTACCTGCGCCTGGGCTTCGTCGACTCGCACGTGGGCTTCAAGCGCCGCGTCGAGCTGCCGGGCTCGTAGCGGCGGTGCGGGCCGCCCGTCCGGACGCCCGATCGGCTGTCCCCGCGAGCACGGCCGGCCCAGGAATGGACGATCCGAGCGGAGGCCCGAACGGCACTGCTCGCCTCTCCCCGGCCGACGTGATTGGCTGGCCCGATGAGAACCGAGACCCGTCAGGGCGTCCCCCTCCTGCTCGTCGACGACGACGGAGGCGCGCTCTCGACCCCGGACGACGCGATCGCGCTGATCGGCGAGACCTACGGCGGCGACGTCGAGACGATCGTGGTGCCCGTCGGCCGGCTCGACCCCGAGTTCCTCCGTCTGCGCTCCGGCATCGCCGGCGAGTTCGTGCAGAAGTTCGTCTCGTACGGCAAGCGGCTGGTGATCCTCGGCGACGTCAGCGGGCCGGTGGCGGAGTCGAGCGCGCTGCAGGCCTTCGTCGTCGAGTCGAACCGCGGCGACCACCTCTGGTTCGCCGCCGACCTCGAGGCGCTCGACGCCCGCCTCCGCAGCTCCGGGACCGCGAACGAGCCCGGTGCCGACGGCGGAGTGGAGCCGACGCCCGGCCCCGCCCGCTGATGCCCCTGCTCCAGCCCGGCCCCGACGGCTCTCCACCCGAGGTCGACGGTCCGGTCCGCCTCCTCCTGCTCGCCGACACGCACCTCCCGAAGCGGGCGAAGGCCCTCCCGGACGAGGTGTGGCGCGCGGTCGACGAGGCAGACCTGGTCGTGCACGCGGGCGACTGGGTCGACGAGGCGACGCTGGACGCGCTGGAGGAGCGGGCGGCGCTCCTGCTGGCCGTGTGGGGCAACAACGATCCGGAGCCGCTGCGCGCCCGCCTGCCCGAGGTCGCGCGCGCCCGCGTCGCCGGCCTCGACGTCCGCGTGGTGCACGAGACCGGAGCGGCGACCGGCCGCGAGACCCGCGCCGACGCCGCTCATCCGGGTGCCGACGTGCTCGTCTTCGGGCACAGCCACATCCCCTGGGACACCGTCTCCCCGGCGGGTCTCCGCCTGCTCAATCCGGGCTCCCCGACGGATCGGAGGCGCCAGCCGGCCTGCACCTTCCTGACCGCCGTCGCCGACGACGGAGTGCTCCGCGACGTGCACCTGACCGCCCTGCCGCTCCGGGCACGAACCATTCCCGGCGGCGGCGCAAGGGGGTCACAGAGCATTTAGGTCGGCCTAAGCTCACCTGGATGAGCAGCTCACACGACCACCCCGACTCCGCGCACCTGCGCCCGGAGGGTCTCGACGACGCCACCGTGGCGGCGCTCGGGAAGCTCTCGGAGGCGCTCGAGACGGTCGAGCACGCCCGCGGTCTGCTCTACGGCTTCCACCGGCTCACCGGCGCGGCCGACCTCGCTCTGGGCGAGGCCGTCGACGCGCTGCGCGAGGCCGGCCACGCCGCGACCGCCGAGCGGATCGAGGCCGAGCTCGTCGGCCGCAACGTCATCGAGGGGCGCTGGACCTTCCAGATCGTCGAGGACTACGACGACACCTACTACGCCGCGTTCCGGGAGCAGGAGCGCGCCGCGCGCGACGAGCTCGCCGGCGGACGCCGCCACCTGTTCGAGTCCGAGATGAAGGAGGACCGCCGCTCCGGCGGCCGCCGCCACCACGAGTCGCGCCCGGAGGCGGGCTCGTGAACGCCGTCATCCGGATGCACGCCTCGTCGCTGCGGGTCAAGGCGGTCACGCCCGGCCGCGGTGGACGCGGCACGCCTCCCGAGCCCGAGGCGACGATGCGGCGCACCACGCTCAGCATCGACGGCCGTCGCTTCCTCCTCGCCGTCTCCCTCGACACCGAGGAGCTCGAGAAGCGCCTGGTCGAGGCCGTGCGCAACCGCGGCGACATGGTGAGCTTCACGGTCGCCGGCGAGCGCGAGGTCTGCGTGCTGGTCTCCCCGGGCGTCGCGGTCATCCTCGAGCACGAGGACGTCCCGGTCGAGGATCCGGACGCCGAGGACGCGCCGATCCTGTACGACGACGTCGAGTACCTGACCTGATCCGTCGGCGGCCGGTCCCGGCCGCCGGTCCGGGCGCGGCTCTCGACTCGGGTCGTCCGCCCGCTCAGACCGCTCCGGTGCTCGCCCACAGGTGGAACGCCGCGTGCGCCCGGTGCGGCCGCCACGCCTGCGACGCCGCCTCCGCCTCCGCCGTGCTCACCCGGCCGAGCGCCTTCCGCAGCACCAGGTCGCCGGCGGGGAAGGCGTCCGGATCGCCGAGGAACCGGAGCGCGAGGTAGTCGGCCGTCCACGGCCCGATGCCCGGGATCGCGAGGAGCGCGCGCCGCTGCTCCGGCAGGTCGCCCGCGCGGTCGAGCACGGGTCCGGCGGCGAAGGCCTCGGCGACGGCACGGACCGTCCGCGCCCGGGCGTTGGTGATCCCGATCGCCGAGCGCAGCGCCTCGAACTCCGGCGCGAGCAGGGCGGCGGGTGCCGGGAACGCCAGCAGACCGCGCTCCCCCGGGGCGCCGAAGGCCGCGGCGGTCCGTCCGCCGAAGGTCCGGGCCGCGGCGACGGACACCTGCTGGCCGAGGACCGCCATCACCGCCGCCTCGAACGCCTCCGGGTACTGCGTCGCGCGCAGCCCCGGTCGGGCCGCGACGGAGCGGGCGAGCAGCGGGTCCCGCGAGAGCTCGGCGCCGATCGCCACGACGTCGGAGTCGAGGTCGAACCAGGCACGGACGACCGCGGCCGCCGGCGTCAGCACGTCCGGCTCCGCCTCCACCCGCAGCCCGGTCTCCGTCACCTCGAGCACAATCGGCCGCGGCGCTCCGTCGAGGGTGAGCAGGCGCTCCAGGCGCCGGCCGTCGGCCGAAACCCGCTCCACTCCGGGGAGGGCGTGGTTGCGGAGGAGGCTCGCGGCGCCGGCGGAGTCGAAGGGCCCGAGGGCCGGCAGGTCGAGGGAGGACGTCTCGTTCAGGGGAGCAGGACCGTCTTGCCGCGCGCGCGGCCCGACTCGACGAGGGCGAGCGCGGCGGCCGCCTCGGTCAGCGGGAAGGAGGGCCCGAGCACGACCTCGAGCTCCCCGCGACCGGCGCGGTCGAGCAGGCCCGGCCGGGCGGCGTCGCGGAGCGCGGTGCCGGGATCGGCTCCCGGTCCGCCGCCGAGCATCAGGATCCCGCCGAGGCGGGCGGCGTGCTCGAAGCCGGCGACGGTGGCGATGCGCGAGCGGTCGGCGACCAGAGCCACCGAGGCGTCCAGCGCCTCGTCGGTGCCCGCCGTGTCCAGCGCGACGTCGACGCCGCCGGGGGCCAGGACGCGCACGCGCTCCTCCAGCCCGGCGCCGTAGCGGACCGGCTCCGCGCCGAAGCGGCGGACGACCTCCTCGCCGCGCTCGCTCGTGGTGCCCAGCACCCGTGCTCCGCGGGCGACCGCGAGCTGCACAGCGAGCGAGCCGACGGCTCCGCTCGCCCCGTGCACCAGGACGGTGACCCCGGAGGAGACGCGGGTGGCCTCGACGAGGTGCTCGGCGGTCGTCCCGGCCAGCAGCAGGCCCGCGGCCGCCGCCCAGCCGAGCCCGGCGGGCTTGGGCAGGACCGCGCTCGCGGGCGCGACCAGCTCGGCGGAGTAGCCGCCGGAGACCCGGAACGCCACGACCTCGTCGCCCACCCGGATCGGGCCGAGCGGCCCCTCGGCCCCCTCGCCGACCGCGGTCACGACTCCGGAGACCTCGCTGCCCGGCCGGACCGGCACCCGTCCGCGCCCGAACATCCCGCGCAGGAGCTTCGCGTCGGCCGGGTTCACGCCCGCGGCGCGCACCGCGATCCGCACCCTGCCGGGCGTCGGCTCCCCCGGATCGACCTCGACGGCGCGCAGCGCCTCCGGCCCGTCGAATCCCTCGGCCTGCATCGCGACGACCATGCGTCCGCCTCCCGTCCCCGGGCGCCTGCGCACCCGAGCGCGACGCTAGCAGCAGCGTCCGACCCCCGGACCCCCTGCGGCGAGCGCGGCAGCCGACCGAGAACGCCCGTTCTGGTACCGCCTACCATGGAGGGATGTCCCCGATCCTCGACGAGCGCCCTCCCCGCGAGGCGATCCTCGCGGCCGCCGACCGGCTCTACTACGAGCGCGGCATCCAGTCCGTCGGGATGGACGAGCTCCGCACGGCCTCGGGCGTCTCGCTGAAGCGCCTCTACTCGGAGTTCCCGAGCAAGGAGTCGGTGGTGGTCGCCGTCCTGCACGGCCGGCACGAGCAGTGGACCCTCGGCGTGACCACCCGGGTCGCCGCGGCGGACGGACCTCGCGGCAAGCTGCTCGCGATCTACGACTTCCTCTTCGACTGGTTCTCCGAGGACTCGTTCCGCGGCTGCGGCTTCATCAACGCCTTCGGGGAGCTCGGCTCGTCGAACCCGATGGTCGCCGAGATGGCGCGCGACCACAAGGAGACGTTCCAGCGCTTCCTCGCGACCCTCGCCGAGGAGGCGGGAGGCGGCGCCGAGCTCGCCGCGCAGCTCGCGATCCTCGCCGAGGGCGCCCAGACCACCGCGGCCATCGCCGGAACCCCGGAGGCCGCCCTGCACGCACGCCGCGCCGCCGAGATCCTCATCGACGCGGAGACGCGCCCCGTCTGAGGCGCGCCGCGCGCGGGATCAGGCCTCGCCGCCCCCGGGCGGGCCGACCACGAGCAGCGCCGCGAAGACCACGGCGACCAGAGCCAGGACCAGCGCCCCGGCGAGCACGGGCCGCGCGAGCGCCCAGCGGAGGAGCCGGCTCGTCACGCGCCGGTCGCGCGGGTCGTCCGTCGCGTGCGTCCGCCACGGGCCCTCCAGCAGGCCGCGGCGCTCGAAGCCGCGCTCCAGCGGGACCGTCGCGTAGGGCACGACCGCGCTGACGACCGCGAGCGCCGTCGCGCCCGCCGACCACCGCTGGTTCACCGCGAGCACCAGGGCCGCGGCTCCGTAGGCGAGGAACGCGAACCCGTGGATCGGCCCGGCGACGCTCACCGGCCAGTCGCCGGCTCCGGCCGCGTACTTCAGCAGCATCCCCACGATCAGGAGAGTCCAGGTCACCGCCTCGACGATCGACAGCAGGCGGAAGAGGCGGCGGGGGCTCATGGGATCGGCTCCGTTCGGTCCGCGGCGACGCGGCTCGGGGTCGGTCGAGGGTCGCCCGGAGCCTACGGGAGCACGCTCGCGAGGAACCTGAGCGGACGGGGACCGCTCGGGGTGCTCAGCCCAGCCAGCCGGTGAGCGAGAGGGCCGTCACCGCGCCGACCAGGCCCGCGGCGACGAGGGCGACCGTGCCCGTGACTCCGCTGCGGGAGGGGGCTGCGGCGGGGCCGCCGGCCAGGCGCGCCCAGAGCCGGCGTGCCACCTCCTCGGCGGAGGGGCGGTCGGCCGGATCGAGAGCGGTCATCGCGGTCAGCAGCTCGCACCACTCCGCCGGGACCGTCTCCGGGACGACGGGCGCGTGGTGGAGGCGCTGGATCGAGATCTCGAGCGTCGTGCCGGTGTAGGCCCTGCGGCCCGAGACGGCCTCGAGCAGGACCAGCCCGAGCGAGTAGACGTCGGACGCCGGTCCGACCGGGCCGGAGCCGAGGCTCTCGGGGCTGAGGTACGCGGCGGTGCCCACCAGCACGTCGGAGCGGGTGAGCCGGGCGTCGTCGACCGAGCGGGCGATCCCGAAGTCGCTGAGCTTGGCCTCGTGCGCGGAGAAGCCGGATGCGGTGGCGCGCGAGCGGACGAGGACGTTCTCGGGCTTCACGTCGCGGTGGAGGACGCCCTGCGCGTGCAGGTGCGCGAGAGCATCGGCCACCTGAGCCCCGACCTCCGCGATGAGCCGCTGGTCGCCGGAGCCGAACCAGTCGGCCGCCGGGTCGCTGCGGTCGAAGTACTCGAGGACGAGGAACGCGAGGTCGCCCTCCTCGCCGGGGATCTCGCCCTGGTCGAGGACGTCCACCACGGAGGCGTGACGCGAGTCGATCAGGAAGCGGATCTCGCGCTCGCGACGCGCCCGCTCGTTGGGGGTGTCCGGGACGTCGCGGTGGACCTTGACCGCGACCTGGCGGGCGAGGCGGAGGTCGCGGGCGCGGTAGACGACGGCGCTGCCACCCTCCCCCACCCGCTCGAGCACGAGGTAGCGACCGGCCAGGGTGGAGCCGACGAGCGGGTCCACGACGTCGGCGGGGAGCGGCTGCAGGCGGTCGAGTTCGTCCAGCACGGGCAGCTCCCTTCGCGAATGAGTCACTAGCTCGTCTAACTAGTAGTCCCTTCGTAGTGGTCGCCGCCCTTTCGGGCAAGCACCTCGGGGGAGGTTGGCTTATCTAGATGTTCTTGCTACGAGACTGTCTAGACTGTTCGGCATGGATGAGGTCACGCTGAAGCGACCCGGGGCCTTCTGGTTCTCGGGTGAGGCGACCGAGCCCGGAGCGGTGGAGGTCCTCGCCGCGATGCGCGCCTTCCGCACGGCGGAGGCCGCGATGCGCCGCCGGACCCGCGGATCCATGGGCATGGGCGAGAACGACCTGCTGGCCGTGCAGTTCCTCATGCGCCGCCAGCAGAAGGGCGTGCACGTCAGCCCGAAGGACCTGGCCTCCTACCTCGGCATCTCCTCCGCCTCCACGACCGTGCTGATCGACCGGCTGGTCAAGAGCGGGCACGTGGTCCGGGAGCCGCACCCGAGCGACCGCCGGGCCATCCGCATCGTCGCCACCCCCACCTCCCACCGCGAGGTGCGCGAGACGCTCGACGAGATGCACCGCCGCATGCTCGAGGCGGCCGAGACGCTCAACCCCTCCGAGGCCGGGACCGTCATCCGCTTCCTGCAGACGATGCGCGACATCGTCGAGCGCCCGGCCGACTCCGAGACGGTCGACGCCGCCCAGGAGCTCGCGGGCGAGCCGATCGGCGAGTACGCCGACGGCGTGCTGGAGCAGCGCCGCGCCTGACCGGCGTCGCCACGGCCGCGACCGCTCGTCCCCGGGAGTTCACTCCGGGGGTCTTCTGCCGCGCCCCGGATCCGTCGGAGAATCGAGGCGTCCGGCGGCGATGGACAGAAAACGCACTCCGCGACGTAAGTAGCTAGCTCAACTAGTAGGAAGTCTTTCTAGCGATATAGAGTGACGGACGTCAGCCACTCGCACGTCAGATCGGAGCACACCATGGGCAACATCCTGTACGGCACTCCCCCCGCCGCCATCGAGGTCGAGGACCGCGCCCTCGCCCACCTCCAGATCGTCATCATCAACAAGTTCCGCCGCGACGAGCGCTTCCTGCTCACCCTCGACGCGAGCCCCCAGGCCGGCACCGGCCGCCGCGGCGTGTGGATGCACCCGACCATCCCGATCCAGTTCGAGTTCAAGGGCAGCCGCCAGCCCACGATCAACCCGGAGTGGGTCGAGGCCCTCATGGAGCGCGCCAACAGCGGCGCCGGCCTCCGCATCGTGCCCGAGCCGACGAGCAACGCCGCCGTTCCGCTGCGCCGCGCCGAGCCCGCCGCCTGACCCTCCGCGCCGGAGCCGCTCCCGATCAGGCTCCGCCGCCGCACACCGACACGACCCGCCTTCCCGCCCGGGAGGCGGGTTCCGTCGTCTCCGGGCGTGAGAACCCCGGGAGCGCGCTCGCAAGTGGTTGACATTCCGCGCCACGGTCAGGGTCGCAGTCCTACACTGCTCGTGCGGCACGGGGTCGTTCCGGCGGGCTCGTCCCTGCTGTCGCACGCATGACCGGCCGCCGGCCGCTCGGGCCCCCCTCTCGAGCGACCGGCGGACGGCTGCGCGGCGCACCCGAAGCGCCGTCCGCGAGGTCCGCCGGAACCAGGAGCGGCCAGATGACCCACGGAACGAACAGCCTCACCACCACCGTCGACGAGGTGCGCCCGGGCGACCTCTTCTGCGCCGTCGTCGCCCACGAGACCGAGCAGTGGCGCGTCGTCGCCGTCCTCGGCATCCGCGTCCTCGCCGAGCGGGTCTCCGGAGGAGACCGCCGCAGCTTCACCCTCCGCTTCGTGCGCCACCAGCTCTCGCCGGACGTGCTCATCGCGAGGGGCGCCGCAGCGACGGCCTCTCCGGACTCCCGCCGTTAGAGCGACGCCGTCGCCACGGCGGGACGCGCCAGGCGGGCGAAGAGGCGGTCGAACACGACCCGCCGATCGAACTGCAGGGCGTACTCCCGGGCGGCCGCCGCTCGGCGTGCGCGATCGTCGGCGCTGAGCTCGAGGACGGCGTGGTCGAGGAGCGCGGCGATCGTGTCCGGGCTGTCGACCGGGGTCACGAAGGCGTGCTCGCCGATCGCCTCGCCGATGCCGCCGGTCAGCGTGGTGATGATCGGGCCGCCCCCGGCGAGCATCTTCTCGGCCAGCGCGATGCCGAAGGTCTCGACGAACTCGGGCCGCGGCTTGCTCGGGAGCACGAACGCCGCGCAGCCCGCCATCAGGAAGGGCTTCTCCGCGTCGCCGACGTCGTCGAGGAAGCGGATGCGGTGCGCCAGCGGCGACGCCGCCGCGATCCGGCGCAGCTCCGCCTCCTGCGGACCGCGACCCGCGATGACGAGCTCGTGGCGCTCGTGGACGGCACTGCGCTCGTAGCCGGTGATGAGATCCTCCACGCCCTTCGCCTCGGTCAGGCGCGAGAGGAAGAGGACGTAGCCGTCGGTCCGGAGTCCGCGGGCCCGCACGACCTCCTCGACGACGCCGGGGTCGAGGTCGAGGTACGCGTCCGCGTCGATCGCCGGGTAGGACACGGCGATGCGCTCCCGGCACTGCGGAGCGAAGCGCGTCCCGTGCGCGGCGTCGACGCGCTCCGCCTCCTCGATGATCAGGTCGCGCGTGTACTCCGACACCGCGACGCAGTGATCCTGCGAGAGGTAGGAGGAGAGGATGTGCGCGGCAGCGCCCAGCCGGCCCTCCTCCACCGCCCGGCGGACCACGTTGGTGACGTCGGAGCCGACGGCCTCGGCGATCGTGGTCACCTCGACGGGGAGTCCGGTGCTCCAGGCGGCGCGGAGGGCGTCGGCCACGACGAGCGTGTGCGGGCTCAGGTAGAGCGAGAGGCAGACGGTCGGGACGCCGTCGGTGAACAGCTCGATCAGGCGTCCGGTCATCCCGGCCAGCCAGCGGCCGTCCGGGACCTTGTAGTCGCCCACGGGTCCCGGCCGCTCCACGACGATGCCGTCGCTGTAGGGCAGCACGGCGTCGAGCGGCTTGAGCGGGAGGCCCGCGGCCTCGAGCCGGTCGATCGGCCAGGTGACGATCCGGACCTCGTCGAATCCGCGCTCCCGGGCGGTCTCGGCGAGATTGCGCGCTTCGACGGAGTGCCCGCAGATCACCGGATCGGCGCGGACGACGATGACGAGTCTGTTCTGCACGGTGTTCGCGTGCGTGCTCTGGTCCATGGGTCTCCTTCAGGGGTCGTCGGTCGGGTGCGGCGGCGGAGGCCGGACGCGCGGGGTCGGTGGTGGCGGGGGTGACGGCGAGCGGGGGTCAGTGCCGGCGCGCCGGCCACGAGGGCGGCCGGTGCTCGGGCAGGGTCCCCCAGTCGGAGGGCTCCGGACCGAGGTGCAGGAGCAGCTCGCCGCCGCGATGGAGGGCGGCCGCGGTCAGGACGCTCGTCAGGAGGGGCGCGCCGTCGAACTCGGCCGACTCCACGTACTGGACCGGCCCACCCGCCTCGGGCTCGACGAAGCCGGTGGTCCGGATCTCGAGGTCGGCCCCTCCGATCGCCACCGACGCGCGCGCGAAGCTCGGCGCGTTGACCAGCACCAGGCCCTGCCCGGCGACGGGGAACAGCCCGAGGCTCGCCCACACGTACCAGGAGCTGAGGCCGCCGGAGTCGTCGTTCCCCGGCAGGCCGCCCCGGCCCGCTCCGAACCGCTGGTGCAGCACGCCGTGCACGATCTCGGCGGTCCGGTCGGGCCGTCCCGCGTAGTGGTACGCCCACGGCGAGTCCATGTCGGGCTCGTTGTTGAGCCCCTCGAAGCGTCCGAGCTCGGCTCCCGCGAGCATCTCGCTCCGCTCGGGGCGCAGCCCGGGCTGGACGACCGGCTCGGCTCCGTAGCCGAAGAACTCGTCCAGCTGGGCGACGAAGCCCTCGTCCCCTCCGCTGAGGGCGATGCGCCCGGCCATGTCGTGCAGCAGGCGGAAGGAGTAGTTGTGGCGGGTGCCCTCGTAGTACGTCGAGTCCTTGAGCAGGCCGGAGCGGAGGTCGAACGCGTTCACCCACTGCGCGGCGCGCTCCTCGAGCTGCTCGGCGAGCTCGAGATCGCCGACGTGGCGGGCCACGACGGCCGTGCACCAGTAGCCGTGCGCCAGGTCGAGCGTGTGGCTGATCGGGTGAGCCTCCCCCGCGGCGAGGAACTCCTCGCCGTACATCCGCTTGAGGTCCTCGCTCATGTGGACGAGAGCGGCGTCCCAGTCGATGCCGGGCAGCCCCAGTCGGCAGAGGTCGGCGAGGAAGGTGTGCGCGAGGGCACTGCCCTGGCGCGAGAACCGGTCGCTGCCCTTGGCCATCCGGTAGCCGATCGGGAAGTTGCCCTCCTCCTCGCAGATGGTCAGGAGCGCAGCCGCGATCTCGACCGCCCGCTCGGGCAGCAGCATCGTGAGCAGCGGGAGCTGAGTGCGGTAGATGTCCCACATCGTGCTGATGTCGAAGACGAAGGGTCCGTCCGTCGGCCAGAACGGGCTCTCGGAGGGGGCGAGGCACGGCTTGATCAGCGAGTGGTAGAGCGCGGTCGAGAAGACCGTCTCGCGCTCGGCGGACGGGGTGTCGACGGCGATCGTGCGCAGGCGCTTCCGCCACGTCTTGCGGGTGCGATCACGGCGCTGGTCGAACCCGGTGCCCGCAGGAGGGACGTCGCGATTCAGGTTCTCGCGGGCACGGTCGGTGCCCCGCAGCGAGAAGCCCATCCGGAGCTCGACGGTCTGCCCGGCCGTGCTGGGTCCCGCCCACATCAGCCCGAAGGGGCGCAGCGTGGTGGGACGGATGTGGTCGAAGTCGAGCCGGGTCCCGCCGGGCATCAGCCGGCGGTCGTACCAGAGCATCTGCCGCCACTGCAGGGCGTCGCACTCCAGGTGCACCGCGAGCGGCGCCCCCTCCATCACGACCTCGCCGGCCGCGACGCCGGGCGAGATCGAGTGCAGCTGCGCGCGCAGCGGCACCGTCGCTCCGCTCGGGATCGCCAGACCCCCGAGGGAGAGGTCGACCACCACGCGGGCGCTGCGGTGCTCGGGGAAGGTGTAGCGGTGCACCACGGAGGCGGGCCCGACGGTGAGCTCGGCCCGTACGCCGGAGGAGAGGGTCGCCGCGTAGTAGCCGGGCTCCGCCACCTCGTCCTCGAGGGCCCAGCTGCACCCGAGCTCGTCGAGCGGCTCGAGCATCGGCGTGACCCGCAGGTAGTTGTAGTACTTGCGGATCGCGCCGGTGCCCGACTGCTGGAAGTGGGTGAATCCGCTCGCCTCGAGGCCGTCGTGGAGCGTCGGCGGGACCCCCTCGAGCGCGAGGTCGTAGCGGCCGTAGCCCGTCGGATAAGCGCCGGAGTAGGAGCACGCGGACACCATGCCGAGGGGGTAGGTGGCTCCGGGGTGCGTGTTCCCGATCTGCGGCTTCGGCGACCACCACGTCGCTGCGAGCCCCGTCGGCTCCGCGAGCGCGGTCGCCTCCGTGCCCAGGAACGGGTCCACCCGCTCGATCATCCGCTCGCCGCCATGCCGTGACGCTAGGCACGGCGGGGAGACGAGTGGTGTCGACGGGGTGTCCGGCGGACGACGGAGCGGCGACGGATGAGGGCCGACGGGCTAGGGGATCAGGCGCTCCGCGCGGTAGCGGTCGAAGAGCGCCGTGAACGAGTCGACCGTCCGGTGGAACGCCGTGAAGCCGGCGAGGCGGGACTTGCCGATGTCGGTGACGACCTCGAGGCTCCGGCCGAGGTCGGCGTCGGTGTGCCACCAGGAGGCGACGCGGGAGAGGTCGGGCTCGATCAGCCCGTGCTCGTCGACGAGGCGCCGCCAGACGGGCTCGGCATCGGCCATCTGCTGCTCGAGCGGCTGCGGCTCCTCCCCCGGGCCGACCGGCTCGACGCCGAAGTGCTCCGCGATCCGGGTCCACATCCAGCGCCAGCGGAAGACGTCGCCGTTGACCACGTTGAAGGCCTGGTCGCGGCCCGCCTCCGACGTCGACGCCCAGAGCATCTGCTCGGCGAGGATCGTCGCGTCGGTCATGTCGGTGAGTCCGTTCCACTGCGTGAGCGAGCCGGGGAACACGAACGGGGTGCCCTCGGCACGGTGGATCGACGCCGCGACCGCGAGGGTCAGCCCCATGTTCATCGCGTTGCCGACGGCGTGCCCGATGACCGTGTGCGAGCGGTGCACCGACCAGGTGAACCCGGCGCGCCCGGCCGCGGCGAAGAGCTCGTCCTCCTGCGCGTAGTAGAAGTTCGGGGCGTCGAGGCGCTCCTCCTCCTCGTGGAACGGGGTGTCGGGCATCGCGCCCTGCCCGTACGCCTCGAACGGGCCCAGGTAGTGCTTGAGGCCGGTCACCAGCGCGACGTGCTCGACGGGAGCGTGCGCGAGCGCGGCGAGGAGGTCGCGGACCATGCCGCCGTTGACCGCGATGTTCTCCTCCTCCGTCGCCTGGCGCGACCAGGCGGTGAAGAAGACGTGCGTGGGGCGCTGGTCGGCGAGCACGCGGGCCAGGTCCTCGGCGGAGCGCAGGTCGGCGGCGAGCGGAGTGACGCCGGGGCGCGCGTCGATCGGGCGGCGCGAGAGGGCGGTCACCGGCCAGCCCTGCTCGGTGAGCAGGTCGACGAGGGCGGAGCCGCCGATGCCGGTCGCACCGACGACGAGGGCGGTGCGGGGGTCGGACGGGGGGACGGGAGTGGTGGAGGACATCCCCTGGGCCAACAGCCCCGGGGGCGAGGCATTCCCCGATCCGGGCGTCACGGAGGGACACCGGAGGTCACGGAGGGACACCGGGCGTCACGGGCGGACCGCGGACCGGGCTCCTCCCCTACCGTCGAGCACGAGCCGCCCGGGGTGGGCGCAACGGAACAGGAGCCGACGATGACCGCGACCGATCTGCGGGCCGTGCCCGAGGTGGACTACGAGGAGCTGGCGGGGCGGTTCCGGCCGCTGTTCGCCGAGATCGCGGCGGGAGCGGCGGCGCGGGAGAGCGCAGGCGAGCTGCCGGTCGCGCAGATCCGAGCGCTGGCGGACGCCGGGTTCGGCGCGGTGCGCGTGCCGCTGGAGTCCGGCGGGGCCGGCGCGAGCCTCCCCCAGCTGTTCCGCCTGCTGACGGAGCTGGCCGCCGCCGACTCCAACCTGCCCCAGGCGCTCCGCGGCCACTTCGCCCTGGTCGAGGACCGGCTGCTCGCGACCGACGGGACCCGCGAGCGCTGGCTCCGGCGCTTCGCCGACGGCGAGCTCGGCGGCAACGCCTGGACCGAGGTCGGCGCGGTCGCGATCGGCGACGTGCAGACGAAGGTCGCTCCGGTCGAGGGCGACCCGACGCGGTTCACGGTGACCGGCACGAAGTACTACTCCACCGGCAGCGTCTTCGCCGACTGGATCGACACCTTCGCCCAGCGCACCGACACCGGGCAGAAGGTGATCGCGATCGTCGACGCTCGCCAGGCGGGCGTCGAGCACGCCGACGACTGGGACGGCTTCGGCCAGCGCACCACAGGCTCGGGGACGAGCACCTTCACGGAGGCGGTGGTCGCGGCCGAGGACGTGATCGACTTCGAGACCCGGTTCCGCTACCAGACCGCGTTCTACCAGGCGGTGCTGCTGGCCGTGCTGGCGGGCTCGATCGCGGGGGCCGAGCGCGAGATCGCAGCCGAGGTGCGGGCGCGGACCCGGATCTTCTCGCACGGGAACGCCGAGTCGTTCGCGGCGGATCCGCAGATCCTGCAGGTGGTGGGACAGGTCTCGGCCGCCGCCTATGCGGGAGCGGCGATCGTGGAGCGCGCGGCGGTCGCGCTGCAGCGGGCGCACGACGCGGCCCTCGACGGCGACCCGCTCGAGGACGAGCGGCAGAACGACCTCGCCGAGCTCGAGACGGCGCAGGCCCAGATCGTCCTGACGCAACTGGCCACCCGGGCGACCTCCGACCTCTTCGACGCGCTGGGCGCCTCCGGGGTGAGCACCCGCAAGAACCTCGACCGGCACTGGCGCAATGCGCGCACGGCCGCGAGCCACAATCCGTGGGTGTTCAAGGCGCGGATCGTCGGCGATCACGCGGTCAACGGCACCGTGCCGCCGCGGGTCTGGGCGATCGGCGCGGGGCCGAAGCGGTAGTCGCCTCGGCGCCGGCCGGGGGCGGTGGACAGCCGGCGAGAGCGGAGGAGAGGATCGAGGGGGCGGCGACGCGGCCGCCGCGGACGAGGGGGCTCGCGATGATCCGGACGACGACCGCGAGGGGCGCCGGTGCGCTGCTCGCCTGCGGGGCGGGGCTGCTCGCGCTGAGCGGCTGCACGGGAAGCGCCGACGAGGGGACGGCCCCGACGACCGCTCCACCGCTGATCTCGAGCGCTCCGACGCCGAGCGGTGCCGTGCCGACCGCGAGCGCCGGCAGCACGACTCCGCTGCCCACCGCGACCCCGGCCACCGCCCTGCTCCCCTGCGAGGACCTGCTCACCGCCGACGAGGAGGGGTCGCTCGCCGAGGACGGTCTCGCCCTCTCACCCGAGGCGACGGTCTACGACGTCGACTACCCCGTCGTGCAGGAGATCGCCGAGGACGGGGTGCTCTGCCGGTGGAGCGGCCAGGGCGACGTGTCGGTCGTGGTCGGGCAGCTGGCGGTCCCGGACGCGGAGTGGCCTGACCGGAGCGCCGTGCTCCTCGCCGACGGGTTCACCGCCGACGACACCGCGGCTCCGGGCTTCCTCGACGGGCCCGACGGACCGGACGAGAGCTACCCCGGCCGCGGCGTCCTCCACCGCGACGGCGTCCTCTACTACGTGAGCTACTCCGGGATCGTCGGCTCGATCGTGCCGCTCTCCGGCTGAGGCGGCGGATCGAGAGCCCAGGGCGGGCGCCCAAGGTCGGCGCTGCTCCCCGTCGTCGGCTGCTCGCCGTGGTGGTCGAACGACAGCGGGACTCCCGCCTCGGCGCACTCACGGCCGATCAGGTCCATGGCGTTCCAGAAGTACTCGCTCGCTCGTCGATCCCCGGAGATCGCGGAGAGCAGATTGCTCGTGGCGAGACGAGCAGCGTCGGACGCGATCGAGTTCGAGGAGCTCTCGTCGAAGCCCTCGAGGGCTTCGCGAAACGGTGGACGCAGAACGGGATCGAGTTCCGGCGCGTAGTCGTTCCACGCGCGCTCGAGCGGGACGCAGGGAGCGGCCTCCTGATCGCCTCCCGGCTCGGTGCAGCCCACGAGGAGCAGCACGGATACGAGTACCGCCGATGAGGCGGTCGTGCGGTCCACCATCGTTCATCGCTCGATGTGCATCGTCCCCGTCGTGACCCAGACCGCGCAGGCCTTCTTTCGATATTCCGGGGCACTGGTCTCGACGATGTGATCGCAGGTCGAGACGCCGGTGTACCACTTCACGCACCCCCCTTGAAACTCGTCCTCGCAGTTCTTGTTCGGCTGAATCGGAGCGGCCGAGGCCACCTGCGCCCCGAGAACCGACGTCAGCGCCAGCGCGACGACAGCGAGACCGGACCCGAACCACAGAGAACTCTTCACGACGTCTCCTCATTCGCCGGCAGATCCATCGGGTCCTGGGACCGTAGCCATCGCGGAGAGGGTGTCGGACGGTCGGCGCGAACTCGACACATCGAGGCGCGGGCCGGGCCCTCGAGAAGGGGTAGCGTCGACAGGTGCGATTCCCGTGGCGTTCCCGAGACAGCGAGCGACTGCCGCGGGACGTGCTCGTGCTGGGGGTCGTCGCCTTCTTCGTGATGCTGGGGTTCGGCGTCGTCGTGCCGGTGCTGCCGACCTACGTGCGCAGCTTCGGCGTCGACTACACGGCGGTCGGCGCGGTCGTCTCGGCGTTCGCGCTGATGCGGCTGGTCGCGAATCCGTTCGTGGGGCCGCTCGTCGACCGGTTCGGCGAGCGGGTCGTGCTCGCCGTCGGCATCGGCATCGTCGCGCTCTCCTCGGCGCTGGTCGGCTTCGCCTCCGACTACCCGCACCTCCTCCTGCTGCGCGGAGTCGGCGGCATCGGCTCCGCGATGTTCTCCGTCGCGGCGATGACGCTCCTCCTGCGCACCGCGAGCCCGGAGCGGCGCGGCCGCTCGATCGGCTTCTACCAGGGCGGTTTCCTGCTCGGCGGCATGGCGGGCCCCGCGGTGGGCGGCGTGCTCACGGCGATCTCGCTCACCGCCCCCTTCTTCTTCTACGCCGGCACGCTCGCGATCGCGGGGCTCGTCGGGCTGATCCTGCTGCAGCGGCCGGAGCGCGACGCGGCACCGTCCGCCGCGGCGAGGACGAAGCCCCTGCGCGAGGTCGCCCGCGACCGCCGGTACCAGAGCGCGGTGCTGGCGAACTTCGCCCTCGGCTGGTCGGCGATGGGAGTCCGCGCGACGCTCGTCCCCGTGCTCGTCGTAGAGGGGCTCGGCGGGCAGCCCGCCTGGACCGGCATCGCGTTCGCGATCGCCGCGGTGGTGCAGACGATCGCGCTCGCGCCCGCCGGCCGCTTCGTCGACACGGTCGGCCGGCGCCCGGCGCTCATCGGCGGGTTCTCCGTCGCGGCGGTGGCGATGCTGGCGATGCCGTTCGTCTCGGAGCTGTGGCTGCTCGTCGTGCTGCTCTGCGTCTACGGAGCGGCGGCCGCCTTCATGGGCACGGCCCCGGGTGCGCTGGTCGGTGACGCCGCGGGCGAGCGCGGCGGCAAGCCGGTCTCGGTGTTCCAGGCCGCGTCCGACCTGGGCGGCGTGATCGGGCCGCTGCTCGCAGGCGCTCTCGCCGACGCCGCATCGCCGACCGCGGCCTTCGCCTCCGCCTTCGTGCTGCTGGCGGCGAGCGCGCTGCTCGGCCTGCGGATCCCGCGCTCGCGGATCGCCTAGCTGTTCCGCCCGCGGGCGTCGACGGGCCAGACGGCGCCGCCGCCGTCGCGGAGGAGGACGCGGTACTCGTCGGCCAGGTTCACCGCGACGCAGACGTGGTTCGGCGCGATCCGCACCCGCGTCCCCACGGGCAGGTCGACACCGGTGATCGTCGCATGGTGCTCCGAGAGCACCGGGATGCGCGCCTCCGGGTGCCCCGGGAGGCGGCCGAAGCCGCTCGAGGCCGCGCCACGATCGGAGGAGAGCACCTTGCTGCCCGCGTCGGCGATCAGGTGGTCGCCGCGGCGGGACACGATCGTGGCGAGGACGGTGACGGCGATGTCCTCGGGCGTCATCGTGCCGATCTCCCACTGCTGGGCGTCGCCGAGGGCCGAGACCCCGGGGCGCAGCTCCGTGAGCACCGAGGAGTCGGCGAACGCGGCCGAGGGGGTCGAGCCTCCGCTGACCACGCGGGCCTCGACTCCGGACGCCGCGAGCGACGCGACCGACTCGGCGAGCGCGCGCGCCTCGTCGCGGGCGGCCGCCGCTCCGTTGCCGGCCGCGTAGCTGTGGCCGGGGAAGGTGAAGACGCCGGCGACGTCGAGCCCGGCGGAGACGGCGGCCGCGGCGATCGCGCCGGCTTCGGCGGGGAGCACGCCGCTGCGGTGGTGGCCGGAGTCGATCTCGACGACGACCTCGAGCCCCTCGCGCTCGGGCAGGGCCGCGGCCAGGCGCTCGGCCGACTCCGCCGAGTCGACGCCGACCCGCACACGGGCGCTCGCGAGGACGTGGCGGAGCCGCCCGGCGCGCTCGGCGTCGACCCAGAGCGGGTAGGCGATGAAGAGGTCGCGGATCCCTCCCGCGGCGAAGACCTCGGCCTCCGAAACGGTCGCGACGGTGAGGCCGACGGCCCCCGCGGCGAGCTGGCGCCGGGCGATCTCGAGCGACTTGTGCGTCTTCGCGTGGGGGCGGAGCGCCAGGCCCCGCTCGCGGGCAGCCGCGGCGACGGCGGCGATGTCGCGGTCGAGCACCGCCTCGTCGAGCACCAGCGCCGGAGTGGCGAGAGCGTCGAGCGCGGCGGAGCGGGCGGAGGAGTCGGCGGCGGCGGTATCGACGGTCACGCGCCGAGCCTAGGGCGCACCACCGGCCCGCGTCCGGCCGTCACGGCGGCCTCGCGCCGGTCCGCCGCCGGTCATCGCGCCCCGAGGAAGGCCCCGCGGAGGGATCCCGTCGAGCACGACACCGCGTCGACCTCGGAGGCGGCCGCGCCGCTCCGACACCGTCTTCCGGATCGCCCACCTCTCCGCCGGGACGCTCGCGACGACGCTCCTGGGCTTCGGCGTCGTCGGGCAGAGCACTCTCGTCCACTGACCGTTCATCCTCCGCGGGATGCGGGGAGGACCCCGGCGCTGCCAGGCTGAGCGGATGACTCCGCAGTCCTCCCGCCTCCGGCCCTTCGGCCCGTCCGGCGCCACCGTCACCCGGCTGACCCTCGGCACCTCCTGGCGCCCCGAGCGCGTCGCCGACCTCGACCGGGTGCCGGCCCTCGAGCGCGTCCTCGACTCCGACGCCGCCACCCGCGCCGTCTCCGTCGTCGACACGTCCAACGAGTACGCCGGCGGCCACAGCGAGCGCCTGATCGGCGAGGCCCTGCAGGCCCGCGGCGGCGTCCCCGAGGGGATCACCGTGGTCACCAAGCTCGACCGCGACCCGAGCACCGGCAGCTACTCGGCCGAGCGGATGCGCCGCAGCCTCGACGAGAGCCGCGAGCGCCTCGGTATGGACGTCCTCCCCCTGCTCTACCTGCACGACCCGGAGCGCATCTCGTACGACGAGGCCTTCGCCGAGGACGGCCCGGTCCGCGCGCTCGTCGCGATGAAGGAGGCGGGCGTCGCCCTCTCGATCGGGATCTCGGGCGGACCCGCGCCGATGCTGCGCCACTACGTCGACACCGGCCTGTTCGACGCCGTGATCACCCACAACCGCTTCACGCTCGTCGACCGCTCCTCCGAGGAGCTGATCGACGCGTCCGTCGACCGCGGCGTGATCGTGGTCAACGCGGCGGTCTACGGCGGAGGCGCCCTCGCACGCTGGCCGGAGCCGGTCGCCTCCTACGCCTACCGGCCGGCGCCGCGCGAGATCGTCGACGCCGTCGCGGCGATGGGAGCGGCCTGCGACCGGGCAGGCGTGCCGCTCGCCGCCGCCGCGCTGCAGTTCTCGACGCGCGACCCCCGCGTGACGACGACGGTCGTCGGCGCCACCTCCGCCGAGCACTACGACTCCTTCGTGGCCGACGACACGCTCGAGATCCCCGACGCGCTGTTCGAGGAGCTGGAGTCGCTCGCTCCGCCGAGCACCGTCTGGCAGGACGCGCCCGGGGCGACCTGGCCGCGCTGATCCGGGCATAGCCGGGCTCTCCTCCCGGTTGGAGCACGTGACCCCCTCCGCGAGATTCCGCCGGCGTGCGCCCTCACCGGCGTATCGCCTACCGAAGCGGCGTTCCGCGGAGAAGCACGACAGGAGAGACATGACCGACACCGCCTTGTTCCAGCCGCTGACGCTCCGCTCGAGGACCGCGCGCAACCGCCTCTGGGCGGCACCGATGTGCCAGTACTCGGTGGAGGCGCAGGACGGCGTGCCCACCTCGTGGCACCTCGTGCACCTCGGCGGGCTCGCGCGCGGCGGATCGGGCGTCGTCATCGCGGAGGCCACCGCCGTCGTCCCCGAGGGGCGGATCAGCCCCTGGGACACGGGGCTGTGGAACGACGAGCAGCGCGACGCCTGGGCTCCGATCGTCGATTTCGTGCACGGACAGGGCGCGCTCGCGGGCGTGCAGCTCGCCCACGCGGGCCGGAAGGCGTCGACCTACCGCGAGTGGAGCGGACGCGGATCCGTGCCGCTGGAGGACGGCGGCTGGCCGACCGTCGCTCCCTCGGCCGTCGCGTTCGAGGGCTACGCGGAGCCGCGCGAGCTGGCCGCGGAGGAGCTGCCGGGCCTCGTCGAGGCGTTCCGCGCCTCCGCCCGCCGCGCCGCGGACGCCGGCTTCGACGTGATCGAGCTGCACGCCGCGCACGGGTACCTGCTCCATCAGTTCCTGTCGCCGCTCTCGAACACCCGCGAGGACTCCTACGGCGGCTCGC
Organism: Rathayibacter sp. AY1A3; assembly: GCF_002930975.1. Lineage (NCBI taxonomy): Bacteria > Bacillati > Actinomycetota > Actinomycetes > Micrococcales > Microbacteriaceae > Rathayibacter > Rathayibacter sp. AY1A3. Next base: position 58,786 of record NZ_PSTO01000010.1, read on the forward strand.
TCGAGAACCGGGCGCGCCTGCTGCTCGAGGTCGTCCGCGCGGTCCGCGCCGAGATCGGGGAGCTCGTGCTGCTCGTCCGCTTCTCCGCGACCGACTGGGCCGAGGGCGGCTGGACACTGGAGGAGACGATCACCGTCTCGGAGTGGGCGCGCGCCGAGGGCGTGGACCTCTTCGACGTGTCGACCGGCGGACTCGTGCACGCCAGCATCCCGGTGGCGCCGCTCTACCAGGTGCCGTTCGCGCGCGACCTGCGGAAGGCGACCGGTGCGCTGGTCGGCGCCGTGGGACTCATCACCACGGCGGAGCAGGCGGAGGGCGTGGTCGCGAACGGCGACGCCGACGTCGTGCTGCTCGCCCGCGAGCTGCTGCGCGACCCGAACGCTCCGGTGCGGATGGCGCACGAGCTCGGCGCGGACCTGCCGGTGCCCCCGCAGTACACCCGGGCCTGGCGCTGAGCCTTCAACCGCGAGATGCCACCTGTGCGCACGCCTCGCGGCGTGTCATGTGCACAAGTGGCATCTCGCGGAGGAGAGCGGTCGGGCTCCCCGGAGGAGAGCGTCAGCTCTCGGAGGGCTCCTCGGGAGCGTCCTCCTCGGGGTTGAAGTGCGAGTCTCCGGAGACCCCCACCGCCAGCCCGTCCTCGGAGTGCGGGATGGTCTCGTCGTCGCCGAGACCGTTCGCCTTCTTCTCGCCCTCGGACGAGGTGGCTGCGTCGGTCACGGCTCAGGCCTCGACGTCGCCGCGCCAGGCACCGTCGGGGGTGCCCTGCTTCTCGATGTACTCCTTGAAGTTGTTCAGGTCCTTCTTCACGGCGTGGCTGCCGGCGCCGACGAGCGAGCCGAGCGTCTCGAGGAAGCCCTTGGGCTCCCAGTCGAGCTGCACGGTGACGCGGGTCTCGGTGTCGGAGAGCTTGTGGAAGGTGACGACGCCCGCGTGGTCGGTCTCGCCGCCGGTGCTGTTCCACGCGACGCGCTCGTCGGGGTGCTGCTCGGTGATGTTCGCCTCGAACTCGCGCTCGACGGGGCCGACCTTCACCTTCCAGACGGTGAGGGTGTCGGTGACCTGCTGGATCGACTCGACCTCGTCGAGGAAGCGCGGGAACTCCTCGAACTGGGTCCACTGGTTGTAGGCGACGGACACGGGGACGTTGACGTCGACGGTCTCGATGATCTGCGGCACGGTGGTGCTCCTTGCTGTCTCACTCGGTGTGCGGCGTTCCGCTGCTGCGGTCGTCACGCTCGACGTTAGGCGGGAGCCGCCTGGGAGCGCACCGGGTTGCGGACTGCCCCGAACGTGGTAAGCGGAGGCGTAGCTGCGGTGCGCGCGCCGGGACGTCCGCGGGAGGGCGGCGTCCGGACGGCACGGCGGCGTCTCGGGAGCGGCAGCGCCGCTCAGCCGGCCGGCTCCTCCATCGGTCGATCGCCCTCGGCATCGAACCTGACCGCGGAGAACAGCAGGTCGCTGGCGAAGAACGGGTTGTGATGACGGCGGAGGGGGCTGCCGCCTCGCCGCATCAGCGTCGTATTGAGCTTGTATGCGGCCTCGACGAACGGCTCGAAGTCGAGCGCCTCCCAGAACTGCTCCCACGACTCGAACTCCCAGGCGCTGACCTCCGCGCTCTTGTAGCTGGTCGAGTACTCGATGCCGAAAGCGGGCGGGAGCTCACTGACTCCCTGCTGACCCAGCCGCTCCGCGAACGTCGGTGCATCGACATTGACAGCGATGACGATCTCCCCGGTCTCCAGGTCCTCCTGAACGAAGACCGTCTCCAGCACTCCGCAACTCAGAGTGAGGAGGCGGCGCCGCTTCTTCGTCCGCCTCGTGGACGGCAGAGCGGACACCGTCCACAGGATCTGCTGTGTTCCGAACGGATCGGGGACCGTTTCGCCGATGTACCTGCCCAGGGCGGCGGAGAGGTCGAGGTAGTCCTCGCGGCGGACCAGCTCCCAGAACCGGCCCGGCATCGTCGCCTCGCCCTCCTCGCCCACACGCGGACGGTCGGCCCTGTTCCAGGGCAGAAGGACGCTCCGCCCCTCCTCCAGGGTGACACCGAGGTCGTCGACGCCTCCCGGCCAGCCGGTGAGCGCGAGGTTGCGCAGGCTGTGCTCGGCCTCCTGCATCCGGATCTCGGCCACTTCCGCGCGGTCGAGGTCGTCACGCCGACACGGAGCGAAGCGGAAGGCGACGACGTCGCCGTGGTGGCGTCTGTGCGTCGCGTACCGGCTCACGATGTTCGTGGTCTGACCGACGTACCGCTGGCCGTTCTCGAACTCCAGGACGTAGATCCCGCAGAGAGTGGTGCGGTCGAGGAACAGCGATGCCGCCGATCCTGCGGCGCTCATGTCGTAGCGGGTGAAGGAGAGCACGGGGACGAGGGGTTCGAGCACCCTCGAACCCTACGACCCGGGCGATCGAGGGACGCCGGCCCGTCGAAGCGACTCGCCGCACCCGGACACCGCCCTCAGCACCGAGACACCGCGTCGTGGCCGGTGCCTCGGCGCTGGAGCGGTGTCTCGGAGCAGGCCGCGGTCAGCGGTCCTGCGGGTCCCCGCCGAGCTGGCCGATGGCGGGGAGGGGGCCGCCGTCGTCGGCGCCGGTGCGGCGCCAGCGGGCGATGGCGTTGCCCAGGTGGTAGATCACGAGGGCGGCGCCGGCGCCGAGGACGATGCCGCCGAGCTCGAAGCCGCCGGAGGAGAACGAGAAGCCGGCGATCGCGATCACGAGGGAGACCGCGGCGGTGTACTGGTTGACCGGGCGCGAGAAGTCGACGCGGTTGTCGATCCAGATCTTGATGCCGATCACGCCGATCAGGCCGTAGAGCGCGGTGGTGGCGCCGCCCAGGACTCCGGCCGGGATCGAGTTGAAGACGGCGCCGACCTTGGGCGAGAGGCTGAGCAGGATCGCGGTGACGCCGGCGACCCAGTAGGCGGCCGTCGAGTACACGCGGGTGGCCGCCATCACTCCGATGTTCTCGCCGTAGGTCGTGGTGCCGGAGCCGCCGAAGGCGCCGGAGAGGGTGGTCGCCACACCGTCCGCGATCAGGGCCCGGCCGGTGCTGGCGTTGGCGGAGGCGTCGGTCATCGTCGCGACGCCGCGGACGTGTCCGACGTTCTCGGCGATGAGGACGAGCACGACCGGCAGGAACATCGCGATGCCCGACCAGGTGGATCCGGAGGCGAAGTCGGGGAAGGTGAACGGCGGCAGCCCGAACCAGTCGGCCGCACCGACCGCGGAGTAGTCGATCTCGTTCCGCAGCAGGGCGACGACGTAGCCGATGACCACGCCGAGGAAGATCGAGACGCGGCCGAGGAAGCCGCGGAGGAACACGCTCGACAGGATGATCGCGGCGAGCGTGATCGTCCCGGTGATCGGCGCCCGCTTGAAGCTGAGGTACGCGGTCGGAGCCAGGTTGAACCCGATCAGGGCGACGATCGCGCCGGCGACGACCGGCGGCATCAGCCTGTCGATCCAGCCGAGGCCGACGACCTGCACGAGGACGCCGACGGCGGCCAGGAGGATGCCCACGGCGACGACTCCGGCGAGCGCCGACCCCGTCCCTCCGACGGCGGTCGCGGCCGTGACGGGCGCGATGAAGGCGAAGCTCGAGCCGAGGTAGCTGGGGAGCCGGTTGCGCGTGATCAGGAGGAACAGCAGCGTCCCGACTCCGGAGAAGAGCAGGGTCGTGGCGACCGGGAACCCGGTGAGCACGGGCACGAGGAACGTCGCTCCGAACATGGCGACGACGTGCTGGATTCCGATGGCGATCGTGGCCGGCCAGGCGAGCCGCTCGCCGGGGGCGACGACGGCGCCGGGCTCGACGGTGCGGCCGTCTCCGTGCAGGGTCCAGATGGGCATGGGGCTCCTCGGCGGGGAAGGGAGGCGGGGGTCGACGTTCACAGTAGCGAGGGGTCTGGCCGTGCCGCGGCACCCGACCTACGATCGGGCCATGGATGGAGCGCGGCGGCTCGGCGAGGAGGAGTTCTCCGCGCACCTCGCCGAGCGGGTCGCGCGGATCCGCGGGTCGTTCGGCGACCTCCCGCTCTGGGCGGTCTCGGGCTGGAGCGGTCCGCGGCTGCTGGCGGAGTGGACGCTGACGGGCGGCCCGCGGGGGCTCTCGTTCCTCGCCGACGACGCGGTCCCGGGCGGGCCGGGGCCCTCCGTCGAGATCCGCACGACCCTCGGCGATCCGCGGCACGACGTCGCGCTGCTCTGCTGCCGGGAGGAGGCGCCCGTCTCGTTCGTGCAGCCGGAGGCGCTGCCCGCTCCCACGCGGATCGCGGAGATCCCGGTCGACGGGGCTCCGGAGCCCTTCGAGGTGTGGGAGGGAGCCGGGGCCGTGCGCGCGGCCGCGTGGGTGCGCGGGCACGTCCTCACGCTGGAGTGCCGCGGAGTCGATCTGGACGCTCTCGCGCTGGACGAGGTGGACGACATCGAGCCGTTCGTGGCCGGCTGGCTGGAGTTCGTCGGCGCCTCGCGGCGTTGAGCCACGACCCGCGCTCCCGCGCTGCTGGGAGAGCGCGGAGTCCCGCCCGGCGCGCCGGTGAAAGATGTGCGCCGATCCCGGACAGGAGGGAGCATGAGGCACATGCCAGCTCCCCTCGCGGGTCCCGACCGGTTCGCCGCGGTCGCCGCCGCGGTCGCCGATCCCGTCCGCCGCTACCTCTGGCGGCGCACCGACTCCGCCACCGCCGACGACGTGCTCGCCGCGACGCTCTCGGTGCTCTGGCGCCGCAGCGCCGACGTGCCCGAGGACGACCCGGTGCCGTGGGCGATCGGCGTCGCCCGGCTCCAGCTGCAGAACGCCCGGCGGATGCAGCGCCGCCAGGTCATGCTCGCCCAGCGGATCGCGGTCGTCGATCCGCCCCAGGTGCAGATCGACGAGGGCGAGGCGTCGGGCGCGGAGGAGACCGTGCGCCTCGTGCTCGCCCGGATGCGCGAGCAGGACGCCGAGCTGCTGCGCCTCTGGGCGTGGGAGGAGCTCGACGTCCGTGGGATCGCCGCGGTCCTCGGAGTCACGGCGAACGCCGTCTCGATCCGCCTCCATCGCGCGCGGCGCCGCTTCGCCGAGCTCTACGACTCCGCCGACCCGCACGCGCCCGAAGGGGGACTCCGATGACCGGAACCGACGACGAGGACGTCCGCCGCCTCCTCCGCACGGTTGACCCCGCGCGGAGCCTCCCCGCGCTCGACCGCGACGAGCTCGCCGAGCAGATCGCCGCCGCGACGGGCGAGGGCACGCGGACGGTGCACTCCCGCCGCCGCTCCCCCTGGCTGATCGTGGGAGTCGGCGCGCTGAGCGCCGGGGCCGCCGCCTCCCTCCTGCTGCCCTTCGCGCTCGGCGTGGGCGGGGGCAGCACCTCGACGCTGATCCTGCCGAGCACGGGCGGGCCGCTGGCCGCGTGCTCGCCGGTGACGGCCGCCGCGCTGGCCCCCGCGCAGCTCGCGTTCCGGGCCGAGGTCCGCTCGATCGACGGGAGCACCGTCACCCTGCACGTGCTCGAGCGCTACGCGGGCGAGGTCGGCGACGGCGTCACGGTCACCCAGGGCAGGGAGACGGTGGTGGACGGCGCCCCCATCGTCTTCGAGACCGGGGTCGACTACCTGGTCGCGGCCGACGGCGACACGATCCTGACCTGCGGCCTCAGCGGCGAGAGCTCCCCCGAGCTCGCGGCGCTGTACCAGGAGGCGTTCTCGCGGCAGTAGGCGGAGGCGGGTAGCGGCCCGGCCGGGCGGTGGCAAGGGCCTCCCCGATCGGGGGGAGCGGCGCGCAGGCTGAGGCATGGGCCTCCCGGCCCTCCCCCTCCGGTCGCCCGGCGGCGCCCGCGGGCCCTCGGCGACACCGCCCCGCCCGCCCCGCAGGAGGCCCGCATGCCGGTGTTCCGGCTCCTCGAACCGCTCCACGCCGCCGGTGTCGCGCTCGCCGACCTCGCGAGCGATCGACTCCGTCTCCACGGCGACGGCTCCGACGTCCGCATCACCGCGGTGACCGTCGCGCACACCGAGGCGGGCCCCGGGGCCCTCTTCGCCGCGCTCCCCGGGAGGAGGAGCCACGGGGCCCGGTTCGCGGCCGACGCGGCGGCAGCGGGAGCGGTCGCCGTGCTCACCGACGCGGGCGGGCTCGACGAGGCGCGCGCCTCCGGACTGCCCGTCCTCCTCAGCGACGACCCCCGCACCGCCCTCGGCCCGGTCGCGGCGCGGGTGTACGGCACGAGGAGCGGACCGGTGCTCCTCGGCGTGACCGGCACCAACGGCAAGACCAGCACCGTGCACCTCCTCGACGCGGTGCTCCGGCAGCTGGGCGTCGTCTCGGGGCTGAGCTCCACCGCCGAGCGCCGCAGCGCCGACCACGTCGTCGCCAGCCGCCTCACCACGCCCGAGGCCTCCGAGCTGCACGCGCTCCTCGCCCGGATGGCGGAGGACGGCGTCGAGGCGGCGGCGATCGAGGTCAGCGCTCAGGCGCTCGTGCGCTCCCGGATGGAGGGGATCGTGCTCGACGTCGCCGGGTTCACCAACCTCAGCCACGACCACCTCGACGACTTCGGCGACCTGGACGAGTACCTCCGCGCCAAGCAGCGCCTGTTCACGCCCGAGCGGAGCCGCCGCGGCGTCGTGGTCGTCGACACCGAGGCGGGGCGCCGGGTCGCCCGCGAGGCCTCCGTCCCGGTCGTGACGCTCTCCGCCGGGGACGGAGCCGACTGGCGGATCGACGTGCTCGAGACCGCGGTCGACCGCACCCGCTTCCGGCTCACCGCCCGCGACGGCTGGTCGACGACCACCTCCGTCCCGCTCCTCGGCCGCCACATGGCCTCGAACGCGGCCCTCGCGCTGGTGATGCTGATCGAGGCGGGCCACGCGCGCGACCGGGTGGCCGCGGCGGTCGGCTCCGGGATCGACGTCACCGTGCCCGGGCGGACGCTGCTCGTGTCCGGCGCCGACGGGCCGCGGGTCTTCCTCGACTTCTCGCACACCCCCGACTCGGTCGCGCGCACCGTCGACGCCCTCCGCGAGGTGACGCCCGGCCGCGTGCTCGTCCTCCTCGGCGCCGACGGCGACCGCGACCCGAGCAAGCGCGCGCCGATGGGCCGGGCCGCCGCCGAGCGCGCCGACCTGGTGATCGTCACCGACCACCACCCGCGCTTCGAGGACCCCGCGCGGATCCGCCGCGCCCTGGTCGACGGCGCGCGCCGCGTCGAGCGCTGCGAGGTGCTCGAGATCGCGGAGCCGGCCGACGCCGTCCGCGCCGCGCTGCACCGGGCCGGCCCGTCCGACTCCGTCCTCTGGGTCGGCCCCGGCGACACCGACTACCGCGTGGTCGGCGCCGACGACCTCCCCTACTCCCCCCGCGCCGACACGGCCCGCGCGCTGGCCGAGGCCGGCTGGAGCGTCGACCTGCTTGACTGACCGGGTGTTCTCGACCCTCCCGGTGCGCCGCGTGCAGGCCCGACCCGAGCACCCCGCCGACCTCGCGCGCTGGCCCGCGACGCTCGCGCCCGTGCGGCAGGTGCTGGCCGAGGGCTGGGATCTCGGCCAGGTGACGGTGATCACCGGCGAGAACGGCTCGGGCAAGTCGACGCTGCTCGAGGCGGTCGCCCTCGCCTACGGGCTGAACGCGGAGGGCGGATCCACGGGTGCGATGCACTCCTCCCGCGCCTCGGAGTCGGACCTGGCCGAGCACCTCCAGCTGGTCCGCGGGGCCGGGGCGTCCAAGCGCGGCTTCTTCCTCCGCGCCGAGACGATGCACGGCTTCTTCAGCTACCTGGAGGAGGTGGGGATCGACGGCGGGTACCACGAGCGGAGCCACGGCGAGTCGTTCCTCGACATCGTGGCGAACCGCTCCCGGATCAGCGGGCTGTGGCTCCTCGACGAGCCGGAGTCGGCCCTCTCGGTGTCGGGCTGCCTCGCCCTGATCGGGCAGCTGCGCGACCTGGTGGCAGGCGGCTCGCAGGTCGTCCTCTCCACGCACTCGCCGATCCTCGCCGCCCTCCCCGGAGCCGACCTCTACGAGCTCGACGAGACGGGCCTGCGCCCCTGCCGCTACGACGACCTCGACCTGGTGCGGACCTGGCGCGGCTTCCTCGACCAGCCGGCCCGCTTCCTGCGCCGGTTGGAGTAGGTCGGCGGGCGATCGGCCGCGCCGGAACGGGCCGTTCGTGTTCACCACGAAGGGAAGTACGTCGGCAGGCAGTCCCGTTCTCGCGGATCCCGGGCCCCCCGGGCGAAAGTCTCCGCCGGTACGAGCACGATCAGGCCGCGGAGGCCGCCGCCGGTCGGGCGACCCGGGGCGCCCAGCCCACCGCGATCGCGGCGCCGGCGAGCGCGAGCTGTCCGAGCGGCGGCAGGATCGCCGAGACCAGGGAGCCGTCGCCGCCGGAGGTGACGAAGGTGTCGGCGACCGACATCCCGAAGCCGAACCCTGCGAAGAAGCGGAAGACGACGGCGCCGGCGACCAGGGCGAGCATGAGCACCGCGATCCGCCGCGGAGTGAGCGGCGACCTCCGGCCGACCAGGGCGCCGACCGCCACGACGATCGCGGCGGCCGTCCAGAACGCGGCCCACCCGGTGACCCAGATCGCGTGGGAGCCGAACTCGAAGCCGTCGCGCTCGGACATGGTCGCGTAGATCTCCGCCAGGGCCATGCCGGGGACCTTCGCCTGCGGATTCCAGACCAGCAGATCCACCGCGCCCACCACCGTGACGCCCGCCACGAGCGCGAGGCCCGCGAGGGCGACGGGGAGGCGCTGAGCGCGGGTCGCCGTCCGCGGTGCGAGGGCGATGGTCCGCGAGCCGCCGAGGACGATCGCCCCGCAGACGAGTCCGGCGAGAGAGACGGGCAGGCCGACGAGGGCGAGGGGTCCGGGGAGGAGGAGGCCGGCCGCGGTGAGCACCGGGCCGACGACGGCGGCGACCAGGGAGATCCGCGCGAGCACCGTGCGGGCCGACGCCGCAGCGCCGAGGAGGTGGACCGCGCCGAGGACCGCGACCGCGACGGCGGCGACGAGCACCGCGGTCTGCACGGCGCCGACGGCGGCGAGGGCGGTGTCGGAGGCGGCACCCGGCTCGGGGACGATCCCGCCGCCGGTCAGCGCGATGCCGCTCAGCATCAGCGCCGCCGCGGCGAAGAGCGCGAGTCCTCGGCGGGCGAGGCGGCGCGGGAGCGTGCCCCGCGCCTCGCCGGTGTGCGCGGGCAGGTCGCGGTCGACGCTCACCAGCAGGGCGAGCGCTCCGAGGACGACGCCGCGCCGGGGCAGTCCCAGCTCGGCGGCCCCGGCCAGGTCGGCCCGCCACTCCTCGAGGTAGCGCTCGCGGGCGAGCGGGGGCAGCAGCAGCGACAGGAGCCGCAGGAGCGCGCTCACGCGGTCGCCTCCGCCGCTCGCGGCGCCGTCCGCGCGATCGACCGCATCCGCTCGACGGCGGCCCGGGCTGCCGGGGCGCCTTCCGCGGTCAGCTCGTAGAGCCGGCGACGCGGGCCGCTCCGCTCGCTCGCGGCCTCCCACTCCGAGACCACCCATCCCGCTCCCTCGAGCCGCTCCAGGATCGGGTAGACGCTGCCCGCCGGTCGCCCGGTGGCCTTGATCACGACCATGCCCCAGGTCGGGCCGTCGGCATCGAGGAGGGTCCGGAGGACGTCCGCCGTGGCGGACGTGAGGCGAGGGAGTGGCTGCACACGGATGACGCTACCTATGTAGAGATAGCGGGGTCAATCGGTCCGCCTCCGTGCGTCCGGGCGATTCCACGCCACTCCTCGGCCTCGGTCGGGCCCTCAAACGTTCGACGACTGCGCCGCCCCCGTCCGAGGAGGACCGGCGTCGGCCCCGCCCCCGCTTCCCTGATCTGCGGGATCGGCGCCTTGATACTCCGATGACCAGGGCGGGATCAGCTGCCGCATCACCCTTCACGGCGGGGTGGTCGCCGAGCAGATCAGCACAGGCGCGTCCGCCTCGGCGATCCCCACGGCGACCCCGCAGCAGCCGCGGACACTGCCGCTAGCCGGACCCCGCACGCAGAACGTCGGCCGAGAGCAGCCGCCCTCCACCCTCGGGGGACGGCGGGCACTCTCGGCCGACGGTCTGCGCGCGAGCGCGGGGACTACTTGCGGAACATCCGCGCCGTGGTCTCGAAGAGGCCCTTCACGGGGCGCTGCTGCTCGCCCTGCTGGGCGCCGAGGACGATGATGACGGCGGTCAGCACGGGGATGGCCCACTGGGTGACCTTCTGCACGCGGAGGGCCGTGGTCAGCTCCTGCGAGTTGTGCTCCGACGCCTCGGTCACGCCGGGGGCGCCCTCGTCGGCGTGCTTGGCCTGCGTCGCTCCGGCGACCGCGGCGATCACCGAGGCGGCACCGGCGAGCCCGGTCACGACGGTCTTGACGACGGTGTTCGTGCGGCTCTCCTGCTGGTTGGCCAGGCGGGTCTTGTTGGCGAGGACGAGTCCGATGCCGCCGACGCCGTGGGCGGCGATCGCGGCGAGCTGCACAGGGGTCCAGCGGGCCCAGCCGTTCGAGGAGAGGCGGAGGCGCTCCGCCGGGTCGGACGAGGTGGACGCGGCGCCGTTCAGACCGACGGCGCCCATGAGCGAGCCGCCGAACCAGGCGGCGGCTCCGAGGTCGTGGAGACTGCGGACGAGGGTGTTGCGGGAGGGCATGTGGGCCTCTTCTCTGCTGGCGGCGGACGCCGGCGGTGGTCGGCTGGTGCGGACTCCTCCGACGCTACGCGCGCCCCGGAACCGCGCACGGGGCTTGACCTCTCCCCCTCCGACAGGCTCCGCTGGAGGTCACCGACCGACCCGGACCGACCGACCCGAGGAGCCCCGCGATGCCCACCGACGACGAGAAGCGGACGACCCGCGACGAGTTCCACGACGCCGTGAACATGACCGCGAAGGAGCTCGAGGAGTGGCTCGGCACCGACGAGTCGAAGGAGGTCGGCCAGAAGCCGGAGGGCGGCGGCGAGTCCGTCGGCCACGAGAGCGGGCGCCGCATCGTTGAGCTGCTCGGCACGAAGCAGGCCGACCTGAGCGACGACGACTACGCCCACATGACGAAGGTCGTCGGCTACGTGCACCGGCACGCGAAGCAGCGTCCCTCGGGCGATGTCACCGAGACGAAGTGGCGCTACTCCCTGATGAACTGGGGCAACGACCCGCTGAAGTGACGGCCGGGCCCGGGGCGGGGTCAGGCCGTCGCGCAGCTCCCGTCGACCTCGCCGATGACGCCGTCCGTCACCGACACGACCGCGCAGTTCGGGTAGCCCCGCTGCGGCCGGTGCGCGGGGTCGAGCGCGCGGAGGATGCTCCCGAGCACCGCTCCGTGCGTCACGACCAGCACGTCCCCGTGCTCCGCCGCCGGCGCGAACCGCGCGATCGCGGCCTCCACGCGGGCGCGCACGGTGGCACCGCTGTCGGCCCGGCCGGAGGGGTCGTGGCGGTGGATCGCGTCGAGCACCGAGTCGAGACCGGCGTCGGTCATCCGCGGCCAGTCGGCGGAGGAGGGCACGTAGGAGTAGCCGTGATCGGCGAACACCGGCTCCCAGAGCGAGGCGTTCGGCTGCCCCTCGAAGGCGCCGAAGTGCCACTCGCGGAGCTCGACCATCGGCTCGGCCTCGAGCGACGGGTGCCCGGCGAGCGCCGCCGCCGCCGTGGTGCGGGTGCGGGTGAGGTCGCTCGTGAACGCCGCGACGAGCGGCACCTCGCGCATCCGCTCGCCGAGGGCCGCCGCCTGGCGCTCGCCGCGCTCGGTCAGGGGCGAGTCGCACCAGCCCTGCAGCTGGCCGGCGACGTTGAAGAGGGTCTCGGCGTGGCGGACGAGGTGGATCGTGCCGCTCACGGGCGCTCGCTCGCGGGCGTCGTCGGGCGGGCGGGGGTGGTGCGGTGCATGCGGTTCTCCGGGGTCAGCGCGCTACTCCGGAGCGGCGCGCGCGATGTGGAGGGCCAGGAAGGCGACCTCCTCGTTGGGCAGGGCGGCCTGGTACTCGGCCGCCACGAAGGAGCGGACCCGCTCGGCGGAGGCGATCGCGCGCGGGTAACGGGCGCTGAGGCTGGTGAAGAGGAAGTCGTCCTCGCTCTCGAGCAGGCCGCCCGAGAAGAAGCGCTCGGCGAAGTACTGCAGGTGCGCCACGAAGCGGGCGGAGCGGAGGTCGTCGCGGTCGAGCGCGGCTCCGCTGGAGTGCTGGATGATCGCGGTCACCGAGCGGATGAGCTGCACGATCCGGAGCGAGTCGATCCCGACCTTGCCGAGCTCCGCGTTGGCGAGGTGGAACGCGACGTTCGCGGCCTCGTCGGCGGGCAGCTCCACGTCCAGGCGCTCGCGCATCCGCTCGACCGCCCGCTCCCCCACCGCGTACTGCACGGGGTAGACCGTCCGCATCTCCCAGGCCAGCCGGTTGGCGACCGAGAGCCCGCGCCGCTGCCGCTCCACCGCGAAGTGCAGGTGGTCGGTGAGCGCGAGGTACACGTGCGGGTCGAGCTTCAGCCCCTGCTCCTCCGCGTCGGCGACGACCGCGCGGGTGAGCTCGACGAACTCCGGCGGGATCTGCGCCAGGAGCTCGACGAGGTTGCGCTGATCCGAGTCGTCCAGCGCCACGAACACCTGGTCGACGCTCGAGGGCTCGATCGCCTCGCCGGCCTTCGCTCCGAAGCCGATCCCCCTGCCCAGGAGCACGCGCTCGACGCCGCGCTCGTCGACGACGAGGACGACGCTCGAGTTGAGCACCTTCTTGATGGTCTGCATGCGTGTCTCCGTCGACGGCCGCGTCAGGGCTGGGGTGGGGGTGGCGGGGCCTCTGCCCGGAGAGCCGGACGGCGCCTCCGGGCAGAGGAGGATCATCCCAGATCCGCGCCGTTGGAGGCGATGACCTTCTGGTACCAGAAGAACGAGTCCTTCCGGTAGCGCTCGGTGCTGCCGTGGCCGAGATCGTCCATGTCGACGTAGACGAACCCGTAGCGCTTCGAGATCTGCGAGCTGGAGGCGCTGATCAGGTCGATCGGTGCCCAGCTCACGTAGCCGAGCAGCTCCACGCCCTCGTCCACCGCCTGGATCATCTGCTCGAAGTGCGCGCGGAAGTAGTCGATCCGGTACGGGTCGTGGACCCGGCCGTCCTCGGTCAGCTCGTCGCGCATCCCGAGCCCGTTCTCGACGATGAACAGCGGCTTGCCGTAGCGGTCGTAGAGGTCGATCAGCGAGATCCGCAGCCCGACGGGGTCGATCTGCCAGCCCCACTCGCTCGACTCGAGGAACGGGTTCTTGACGCCGAGGACCGTGTTGCCGGGGGTGCGCTCGGCGTCGGGGCGGACGGACTCCGTCATCGACATGTAGTAGCTGAACGAGATGACGTCGACCGGGTGCTCGCGCAGCAGCTCGACGTCGCCCGCCTCGAACGGGATCTCGACCCCGCGGCTCTCGAGCGCCCGCAGCGCCAGGCGCGGGTAGGCGCCGCCCGCCTGGACGTCGGTGCAGAGGTAGAGCATCCGCTCCTTCGCCTGCGTCGCCGCGACGTCGTCGGGGTGGCAGGTGTTGGGGTAGGTGGTCAGCATCGTGAGCATGCAGCCCATCCGCGACTCGGGCCACAGCTCCTTCAGCGTCCTCGTGACCGAGGCGGAGGCGACGAACTGGTGGTGCAGGGCCGTGTAGCAGGCCTGCTCCACGCTGCCCTCGACGGTCTCCTCGATGATCCCGCCCGAGGTGAACGGGTGGCGGATGATGCCGTCGATCTCGTTGAAGGTCAGCCACATGTCGACGAGGTGGCCGAAGCGCTCGAAGCAGGTGCGGGCGAAGCGCTCGAACAGCCCGATCGTGCGGCGGTCGACCCAGCCGTTGTGCTTCAGCGCGAGCGCGAGCGGCGGGTCGTAGTGCGAGAGCGTGACCAGCGGCTCGATCCCGAGGCGCCGCATCTCGGTGAAGAGGGCGAGGTAGTAGGCGATGCCCTCCTCGAGCGGCTCCGCTTCCTCCCCCGTCGGGTAGAGGCGGGTCCAGGCGATCGAGACGCGGAGGGTGGTGAAGCCCATCTCGGCGAACAGCGCGAGGTCGCCGGGGTAGCGGTGGTAGAAGTCGATGCCGCGGCGCTTGGGGTAGTACTCGGTGTCGTCGTCGGACATCGCCGCCGTGATGCTCTCCACCGTGTTGCGGTGGTGGATCGCGTACTCCTTCGGGTCCGCCTTCGGCTTGTAGGAGGCGACGTCGCTGACCGCCGGGCCGCGCCCGCCCTCGCGCCACGCGCCCTCGACCTGGTTGGCGGCGAGGGCGCCGCCCCATCGGAATCCGTCAGGAAGCGCCATCGGCGAGCTCCTTCTCTCTCTGCGTCACGGTCATGATCCGGTCGCCGGCGGTGATCCGCTCGGCGGCCTCGACGAGCACGGTGTACTCGGCGGAGTTGGTCACGAGCACCGGGGTCGTGGTGTCGTAGCCGGCCGCGGTGATCGCGGCCAGGTCGGCGGTGAGGAGGAGCTGCCCGGCCTCGACCCGGTCGCCGACCGCGACGTGCGCCTCGAACGGCGCGCCGTCCAGCTGCACCGTGTCGATGCCGACGTGGATGAGCACCTCGACGCCGTCCGCGCGGCGCAGCCCCACGGCGTGGCGGGAGGACAGCAGCGCGATGACCTCGCCCGCGAACGGCGCCCGGACGGCTCCGTCGGTGGGGCGGATCGCCAGCCCCTCGCCGAGCACGCCGGCCGAGAACACGGGGTCCGGCACCTCCGAGAGGGGGATGACGGAGCCGGTGAGCGGCGCCTGCAGCGCGAGCGGGCTCCCGGCGTCGGCCGCCACGTCGCCGAGCGCCTGGACGCTGGCGGAGGCGTCGTCGCGCCAGATGACGAAGGAGACGACGAACGAGACGGCGACAGAGATCAGCAGGCCGATCACGGCGTTGAGCAGGTTCCAGGGGTTCAGCCCGTCGATGAACATCGAGATGCTCGCGACGCCGGGGCTGACCAGTGCGAACGCGGCGACCTGCGTGGCGCCGATGTAGGCGCCTCCGACGACGCTGCCCGTGATGACGGAGACGAGGGCGCGCTTGTTCTGCAGCGTGACGCCGTAGAGCGCCGGCTCGGTGATCCCGAAGAGGGCCGAGAGGCCGCCCGAGAAGGCGGTGGCGCGGAGGGTCGCGCTCTTGGTGCGCAGGGCGATCGCGAGGCTGGAGCCCGCCTCCGCCGCGTTGTGGGCGAGCGAGGAGGCGAGGTAGAAGGTGTCCTTGCCCGCGCTGGCCATCGTCGCGATGGTCGGCGGGATGAACGCCTTGTGCATGCCGACCGAGATGATCAGCGGGAGCACGCCGGCCAGCAGCGCGACGGCCACCCAGCCGAGCGCCCCGTAGAGGCCGATCATCGCGCCGGTGAGCATCGAGCCGAGCCAGTAGCCGAGGGGGCCGAGCAGGAAGATCGTGGCCGGGGCGACGATCACCAGGCACATCAGCGGCACGTAGAACGTGCGGATCGGACCCCACGAGTGCTTCGTGAAGAAGCGCTCGACGACCGAGAGCAGCAGCACGGCCAGGATGGCCGGGAACACCTGCGCGTTGTAGGCGATGACCGGCACCGGGATGCCGAAGAGCGCGACGCCGCCCTCCTGGTTGAGCAGCGTCGTGAACGCCGGGAAGACCAGGACGCCGACGAGCCCGAGCGCCAGCGGCCGGTTCACGTCCAGCTTCTTCGCGCTCGTGTAGGCGACGAGCAGCGGCAGGAAGCCGAACACCGCGTCCGGGATGGCGGACAGCAGCTTGAAGTTGTCGGAGGCCGGGTCGAGCCAGCCCAGCGCCGAGGCGAGGACGAGGAACGACTTGAAGATGCCGGCGCCCGCGATGGCCGGGATGATCGGCGTGAACACGCTGACCACGAAGTCCATGATCGTCGCGCCGAGGCGCTTGAGGGACCGCGGCTGCTTCGCCCGCGCCGTGGACGTGGTGGTGCCGCCGCGCAGCTTCTCGACCGCTGCATACATCTCGCTGACGCCGCTGCCGACGATGACCTGCGTCTGCGGGCCGGTGACGACGCCGATCACGCCGGGCACCGCCTTCAGCGCCTCGACGTCGGCCTTCGCGTCGTCCGCCAGCGCGAACCGCAGACGGGTCGAGCAGTGCTGCAGCTTCGCCACGTTGGCGGCGCCGCCGACGTGCTCGAGGATCGCCTTCGCGCTCTCCTGGGTACTCATCGGTACTCCTCCGGGTGTGTGGGGACGCGCGCTTCCCTGCGCTGTGCTGCCCGGCCGTCCGTCGCCGTCCCCGCCCCCTCCGGCACCGTCATCGGTGCTCCGGCGGAGCGTCAGGAGGCGTCCGGGCACAAAAAAAGGACCCGACGACGCTCATTACGCGTTTCGTCGGATCCTGCCTGCACGACCAGTCACATGTCCGAGAGCGACGCTAACACGGGGGTGGGTGGGGCGTCAAAGAGGGGGTGCGCACGGCCATCGCGTATAGGGCGGTCGTTGCACCGGTGTCGGCATGATGGACACGTGGACACTCTCGACGTCGTTGCGGCGGTCATCAGCGATCGCGGCCGTATTCTTGCCTGCCGTCGGCGGGCGGACAAGGCGGCTGGCGGGTTCTGGGAATTTCCCGGCGGCAAGAGAGAACCTGGCGAAACGGCTGAAGTCGCCCTCGCGAGGGAGATCCGCGAGGAGCTGAGCGTGGAGATCGAGGTCGGCCCCAAGCTGACGTCAGACGAAACGGAGGTCGGCGCTCTCACCATTCGGTTGCACTGCTTCCGAGCCGTGGTTCGTGGCCCACGCCCCACGGAGAGCACCGACCACGACCAACTCCTCTGGCTCCTTCCGAGCGAACTTCCCGGACTGGAGTGGGCCCACCCCGATCTGCCGGCCGTTCGGCTTCTTTCCTCTAGGGATCGATGAGGTCGAAGCCCTCGTCAGACCTGAACGCTGTGATGATCGAGAGGCTGCGGATGAGATCCAGCATGTCCTCTTCCGGGCGACCGGGAAGCAGGATGACGGGGACTGCCGCGTAGCCCTCGCGCTGCGCAAGATGGGCATAGTCGAGCACCTGCCCGATGGCCATGCGGACGAAGGACCGGGCGGTCGACTTCTTGGCTTCGACAATCCAGCCGCTCGATCGGACATAGAGGTCCGGCTCGACCCGTGAGCTGCCGACCGGGAGCGTCAGACGACTGGGCGGCGTGCCGTTCTCGGTCAGCCAGAGCCCAAAGTCGGACTGCAGCTCGAACTCGATTCGGGAGACGACCCGGTCATCGAGAGGGCTGACATCCGCACCCGCGATGACGATGTCGGAGTGCTCGGGAGGCGTCCAGTCGCCGAGCGAGGCAGCGGACTCCTGCGTGCCACCGTAGGTCGGCAGCCGAGTGATGTCCGCCGCAAGCGGCAGGAGAGTGAAGATGATGCCGCGTCGCTGCGTCCCTTCGGTGTCCGGGATGATCTCCCACCGGTAGGTCGGAGTCCCTGTCGTGAAGGCACCGATGTAGGTCACGCTCGTTCCCTGCACCGTGAAGAGTCGAAGCACCCGCCCATCCTGTGCCGCGTCCCGGAGAGCCCTGTTGCCGCGAAGAAAAACCTGGTCACCGACCTGCCCTTCTCCCGTGTAGGAGTAGGACCCGTCCTCGCGAAGTCCCTCGAACCGGTCGTAGCCGTATCGAGCTCCCTTCGCCGGATCGGTGAAGATAAAGATTTCACGGAGCGCTCGCGGCGTCACGATTCCCTGCTGCTGCTGCCCTCCATATGCGCGGTGAATATCACGTCGGAGGACCTGGTCACCCACTTCCAAGGTGAACCGACGCTCGGTGGTGTCTCGTCGAAGCAGACGGGAGCGGACAGCCTCCGCCTGCTCTTCGGTCAGATCCCACCGGGATTCCTCAGCGGGAAGAGTTCCGTAGGAGGAGCGGAGGAGGCTTCGGATTCGACGCTGAGAAACGCCTAGTTCAAGTGAGAGTGTGGCGGGAGTAACGGGAGGCATCTCGCGAGACTAGAAATGCTCGGAGCACGTTCTGTCGAGATGCACTCGTGTTAGCGACAGAGTTACTCATTTTGCGGAAGTGCTGAACTTTGTGCCGCATGGGTCCCAGAAAAGAGGTCACGGAAGAGACCATTACTCACTATTGTCGTAGTTGAAAGACGCTACTGCGGTCGCGTCTGCCGCTGTTGCGGCGTCGGGACGACCCTCCATCAGAGGAAAGAGGTTCTCCCCCTCACTCCCCGCACCCCGCCAGCACCGCCTCCGACGCCTCCCGGTCCTGCGCCCCGACCGCCAGCCCGTACGCGCTGAGCACGGCAACGAACTGCTCCACGTACCCGCAGCGCAGCTCCGCGGCCGGTGGCAGCCACTCCCCTGGGCCGGCGTCGCTCTTCGCGCGGTTGGTCTGCTCGGAGGCGGCGACGAGGTTCGCGGGGTCGTTCGCGAAGGCGAGGCGCTGGTCGTCCGTCCACGACCAGGCGCCGTGGTGCCAGGCCCAGCCGAGGGCGACGACGTGGTCGATCTGCACGAGGCGGGAGGTGTCGGTCCCGGAGACGAAGGCGACCGAGGTGCCGTCGTAGGGGTCGATCAGGGTGCCGGTGAGGACCTTGCAGTCGCGGGTGCCGGGCTTGAACACAGGGGCGAGCAGGTCGCGGCCGAGGACGTCGTTGCGGGTGTCGCAGCCGTTGCGGTCGACGTCCGACCACGCCTGCCCGAAGAGGTCGCGGTCGTAGGGGACGGCGGCGGGGTCCTCGACCGTGGGGAGAGCGGCCAGCGTCGCGAGGGACGGAGTGGACGGCTCCGTTTGTGGAGCTGACGGCTCCGTTTCCGGAGCGGACGGCTCGACGTCCGCCGAGGGGCTGCTCGGCGCGGGAGCAGCGGGACTGCTCGACGCCGCAGAAGCACCGGCCGAGGAGGACACCGCCTCCGGTCCGCCTCCTCCCGCCGTATCCGACAGTGCGACGGCTGCGACGGCGAGCGCCGCAGCCCCCAGCAGAGCGAGGATCGCACCGGCCCGTCGACGAGGGCGCCGGCGCACGGGGGACGTAGGCCAGTGGCGCATGATCGACCCCTCCTGCCACGAGACCCGCGATGCGGTCGACGCGACGCGCCTCCTCAGTATGCGGAGTGACCCGCTCCGGGCTCGACGGTCGGGCGGAGGGTCGGGAACAGGGGTGGCGGCCGCGCGGAGCGACGGCGTCGACGGCCGGGATCGAGCGTCGCGGAGGCCACCTCGTCGCGCCCACACCGTCGACCCGCGCCTGCTTGACTGCTCCCATGGAGATCTTCATCGGAGTGGTCGGCCTGCTCGGCGGGCTGGTCATCGCCGGGCTCGCGGTCGTCGCGGTGGTCATCGGACGGCGGCGGGCGGTGCCGGCGTCGCTGGTCGACGTCGAGGTGCGGCTGACGCACGCCGGGGACGACTGGTGGCGGGTGGGCGCGCGGGTGCGCAACTCCGGCCGCTCGCTCGTGCCGGTGACGAGCTACAGCGACGGGCGGCCGATCTCGGTCGATCTCGGCGGGGCCGTGTCGGCGGAGTGGTACGGGTCGGCTCCCCGGTCGGACGCGTGGCGGATCGATCCGGCGGTCGGGCTCCTCCTCGGACCCGTCGCGCTGGAGCGCGGGGCCGACCTGGGGGCGACGATCGTCGTGCGCGGGCGGCCGCAGGTGCGGATCGACGCGCCGCTGCGCTACGTGCCGGTGCGGGAGAACGTGATCGAGTCGCAGACGCCGGACGCCGCTCCGATCTGGGGCGTGTCCGAGGCCGCGGCCGCTCCGGCAGCAGCGCCGGCGTCGGCTCCCCCCGCGCCGATCCGGCCGCGCCAGCAGCGCTCGAGGGACGCCGACCCGAGCCGAGCCGAGCGCGAGAGCGTCCTCCGCGGCGGCTTCGGAGTGTGGGCGGCGATGATCGCGGGGGGCGCCGGAGCCGTCGGCGTCGCGATCGGGATCGCCCTCGAGCTGGCCGGCGTCGAGGCGTCGGGGCTGGGCGGCGCGGGCATCATCCTGATCGCGGCCGGCTTCCTCGGCCTGGTCGGCACCCTCGTGATCCGGCTGCTGCGCCGCTGGCTCGAGCCGCCGGCCCTCTGGCGGACGCCTGCGCAGCGCCTCCGCCGTCCCGGGACGATCACCGTCCTCATCCTGAGCTACGCCGGGCTGGCGCTGTTCTGCACCGAGTTCGCGGCGCAGTCGGTGACCGGCGACACGACCTGGGTGGCCGGTGTCGCCGTGCTGATGCTGATCGCCGCGCTGATCTGTATGGGACTCGTCGGGTTCCTCCGCCTGGTGGTCCTGCTCGGCGTGCGCCGGGCCTCCCGGGAGACCCCGTGACCCGTGAGGTCGTCGTCGTCGGGGCCGGCCTGGCGGAGCGGCGACAGCCCGCGCCCTCACCGAGCGCGGCGATCGCGTGGTGCTCGTCGAGCAGTTCGAGCGGGGTCATGACCGCGGCTCGTCCCACGGTGCGACGCGCATCTTCCGCCGCAGCTACCTCGAGGACGACTACCGCGCCCTCACCGGACGGGCCGAGCGCGCCTGGGCACGGCTGGAGGCCGAGACCGGCCGCCGCCTGCTGCACCCGGTCGGCGCGATCGACCACGGCGACCCCGCCGTCCTTGCCGCCGTCGAGGCTGTCCTCCTGCGCGACGGGATCCCCGTGGTGCGGATCGAGGCGGACGAGGCGCAGCGGCGCTGGCCGGGACTCCGCTTCGAGACCGTCGTCCTGCTGCGACCGGGTTCTCGGGGCACGGCTTCACGTTCGGACCGGTCCTGGGCGAGCTGCTCGCGGACCTCGTCGCCGGCGGAGCGGCGCGGGAGC
Organism: Rathayibacter sp. AY1A3; assembly: GCF_002930975.1. NCBI lineage: Bacteria > Bacillati > Actinomycetota > Actinomycetes > Micrococcales > Microbacteriaceae > Rathayibacter > Rathayibacter sp. AY1A3. Next base: position 79,498 of record NZ_PSTO01000010.1, read on the forward strand.
GGTTCCAGCTGCTGCCCGCGTGAGGGGCGTGTGCGCCCGGAGGAGCGGCTTCCGACCGGGGAGCAGCGGGTGCTCCCGGGAGGCGGATTCCGATCGAGCAGCGGATGCTCAGCGGCCTGCCGGGCCTGTTCCGCGCTGCTCGCGGCCGTCCGGGTCGAGGAGGACGGCGTCGTCCCAGCCGCTCGCCGCCTTCGTTGCACGGGCCTTCGCGGGCGCGCGCCGAGCCACCGCGACGACGATCAGCGCCCCCAGCATCACCAGGGCGGCGGTCTGCAGCGGCGGCGCGACCATCGCGAGCGCCTGCCGCACGTAGAGCTCCGGCGGGACCGTGATCGAGTCGCCCTGGTACTGGTTCGGCAGCAGGAGGACCACGACCGGGAGCGCGAGCACTGCGGCCCAGAGGACGACGGTGACCGCGATCGCGGCGGCCCAGAGCAGGCGGACCCGCGTCATCACCGGGGAGCCCTCAGCAGCGGGACCACGACCGCCAGGCCGAGCGCGATCAGGCCGACGGTGAGGAACGGTCCGATCGCGTTGTCGCTGAGCACGCGGAGGTACTGCTCGGGCCCGAAGGCGCTCTGCGACGGCGAGTAGTCGTACCAGCTGTGGGAGCTGTTCCAGAGGGCGAGGAGTCCGACGAGGACGCTCACGGCGCCGACGACCGCCACGGCTCCGGCGATGCGGCGAGTGGAGACAGCGGGGCGGGGGTCGGCGCCGGTCGCGTCGTGACGGTCACCGGAGTCGGGTGCCGCGTCGCCAGGAGCGGAGTCGGGTTCGGCGGGAAGCGGGACGGTCGGCTCGGTCGGGAGTGGGACCGTCGGCTCCGCGGGTCGGGGCGCGGTCGGCTCCGCGGGTGTCGGGACGGCCCGCACCGCCGATCTCTCACGCTCCCGAGCCGTCCGTCGGCCGGAGGCTCGGGAGCCCGTCGGGCCGCCGACCGATCGCACGTCCTCGTGCTCGGGAGCGGACCCGCCGCCTCTCCGGCCGGCCGAGCGCCCGGTGCCCGCGGCGCCGCCCGACAGGAACGGGGAGCGGAGGCGCTCCTCGCCGCTGCCGCGCCGCTCGGCCTCGCGTCCGTCGTAGCCGCGCTGGAAGCCCGCGTGGTAGCGCGGGTCGGTGCCGCCCTCGTCCGTCCCGCCGCTCTCGCGTGGGGAGCCGTCCGCTCCGGTGCTCCGCGCCATGCCGTCCCCCGCTTCGTGCAGTCGGGCCATCATGTCGCACCTCGCCCGCTGCGGGGAGGTGCCGGGCGGAGCTCGGGGTGCGGTCGGCGGAGGCGGGGGTTCAGCGCCCGGCCGCGGTGGTGCGCGACGGGAGGCTGACGATCCCCGCTCCGACCAGCAGCAGGCCGATCGTCACCGCCGTCAGCGCCGGCCAGCCACCGGCTCCGACGGCCAGGCCGAGGAGCCAGCCGCCGGCGGCCGAGCCCGCGTAGAAGGCGATCGTGTAGACCGCACCGGCGTGCCCTCGGAGTGCCGGAACCGCCCGCGCTCCCGTCCAGGCGGCGCCGGTCGCGTGCAGGGCGAAGAAGCCGGCCGTGAAGACGAGGAGTCCCGCGATCACCACGGCGACGTTCTCGGCGAGCATCACCAGCAGTCCGACGATCATCAGGGCGACGCCGATCCGCATGACGAGGCGGGGGCCGATCCGCGGCCCCCATCTCCCCGCGAGCCGGGAGGAGACGGTTCCCGCGAGGTAGGCGGCGAAGAGGAGGGAGACGAGCGCGGGCGCGAGTGCGAACGGGGGCGCCTCGAGCCGGAACGCCAGGTAGTTGTAGACCGCGACGAACACGCCGACCGCGAGGAAGGTCTGCAGCGCGATCGCGACGAGCATCGGATCGCGGAGCACCTGCGCCGTCTTCCCTCGCCAGCCGCCGGGAGCCGCCTCGCGCGCGCCGCCGCCCCGGGGCGCGAGCACGGCGAAGACGATCGCCGCCGCCGCGCAGACGGCCGTCACGACGAGCAGTGCGCCGCGCCATCCGAGCGCCGCCGCGAGCGGTCCGGCGAGCAGGCGTCCGGCGGCACCGCCGATCGTGGTCCCGGAGACGTACGCCGTCGCGGCGGCCGTCGCTCCGGCGCCTCCGACCCGGTCGTGGATCGCCGCGACGGCGAGGGCCGGGACGGCACCCAGTGCCGCTCCCCCGAGGAAGCGCAGGACGAGGAGGAGCTCGAAGGTCGGGGCGATGCAGGCGAGCAGCGCCAGGACCACGGACGTGAGGACCGCGATCCGCATGGATTCGAGCCGTCCGATGCGCTCGGCCACCGAGGCCCACGGCAGCACCGAGAGCGCCAGTCCGAGGGTCGCGGCCGAGACGGTGAGCGCGGCGTCGGACGGGGCGAGGGCCCATTCCCGCGCGAGCTGCGGGAGGACGCTCTGCACGGCGTAGAGCTCGGCGAAGGTCGCGACCCCGGCGGCGAGGAGGGCGATGGTCAGCCGCCGCTGCGAGAAGGGCGCCGCTGCGCGCATCGGTCGGGTGCGTGCGGCGGTGCTCATGATTCCGACGGTAGACCGCCTCCGGGTGCATGACTAATGTCCTTTCTCGTACTGTTCATGCGTTCTGGTCATGTCCGGATCTAGGGTGGTGGCGTGTCCGACGATTGGCCCGCGACCCTCCGCCTCCTGCCCCTGCTCGTCGCGGTCGCCCAGACCGGGAGCGTGACGGCGGCGGCCGCCGAGCTCGGGATCCCGCAGCCGACCGCGAGCCGGTCGCTCGCCCGGCTGTCCGCCCTGGTCGGCACTCCCCTGGTCCGCCGGGAGGGCCGCGGGGTGGTGCTGACGGAGGCGGGGACCCGGCTCGCCGAGGCCGCTCAGGACGGCATGTCGGTGATCCGCGCCGGCCTCGCGGAGGTGCGGCAGGCGGGCGACGTGGAGCACGGCCGGATCGACCTCGCCTTCCAGACGCTCCTCGGGGAGAGCTTCGTGCCGGATGTGATCCGCCGGTTCCGCCGCCGCTGGCCGCAGGTCGGCTTCGGGCTCCGGCACGGCTCCCGAGCGCTCTGCCTGCGGGCCGTGGCGGAGGGCGAGTCCGAGCTGGCGATCGTCGCGGATCCGCCCGATCTCCCCGGCACCACCACGACGACCCTCTACTCGGAGCCTCTCCTCGCGGTCGTGGACTCCCGTCATCCGCTGGCCTCGCGGCGCTCGGTCACGGTCGAGGACCTCCGCGGCCTCGACCTGATCATGCTGGCGCCCGGCTACGGCCTCCACGAGTCGGCCCGGCGCCTGCTCGCCGTGGACGGCCGCGACCCCGTGCCGGCGTTCGAGGTCGGCGACTACCGCGCCGCCCGAGGACTCGCGGCAGCCGGCCTCGGACTCACGATCCTGCCGCCGAGCCCGTCCTCGGTCGACGACGACGTCCGCGAGATCCCGATCGACGATCCGGGCGCGAGCCGTGAGATCGGTGTGCTCGCCCGCGACACCGGGAACCCGGTCGTCCCCGAGTTCCTGCGGGCCCTGCACGCCGCGGCGGCCGCCCGGCGCCGGTGACCGCTGCTCGGCTCTGCTGTCAAGCACAGGAAGCGGTGGCCCTTCGTGCAGCAAGCTTCGAGAGGATCCCCGCACCGCCAGCGACACCCCCCTCCCCCCGCTCCTGCACCACGTCACCGAGGACGGCCCCGGTCATGATCCTTCTCCGCACCCACGCCAACCGCTGGACCGCGCGCGCCCGCCGCAGCGGCGTCGTCCTCGGCATCATCACCCTGGTCTCCGACCTCCCCCGCCCGGCCTATCGGACGGTCCGCCTCGATCCGACGAGCGGTGAGCGCGTCCTGCTCCGCGACACCGCCGAGCTCGAGGAGGCCTTCGCCGTGCTCCTCGCCGGGCTCGAGCGCTCGCGCATCGCGGCCTCGGCATCCCCGGCCGAGGACGACGCTCGTGGAGACCGCTCGGCGGACGATGCGGACCTCGACCTCACCGCTGCCGCCTGATAAGCGGAGCGCGCGTCAGCGAGCAGGCGCGGCAAGCGCGACGCTCGCCCGATACTCCTCCGAAGCGACATCGGTCCGGAATTCGACGATCTCGACGGAATGCATCTTCAGTTGCGCCAGTACCTCCTCCGGCTTGACGTAGAAGAATTCCCGGCGGAGGTTGATCCGGTTCACGCGTCGGTCCGCGAACGTCTGATGCAGCATCGCCTCGATGCCGACGGCGTCGTCTGCGAAGAACAGCGCGTGTACGTCGAAGCGGAAGGGAACGGAGGCGTCGCCCAGTTCGTTCACTCTGTCCATCGGCTCGAGTCGACGCGTCATACCGATCTTGACGACCTCGTCGCCGAATGCGCCGACGTTGGAGATGACGTACACGTACCCTGCTCGAATGTTGGCCGCGCGGTAGTCGACGTCGTGTAGCGCCCTGTCCACGTCCTCGATCCGGGCGCGCAGCCTGGCTGCCCCGTCTACGTCTCCGTTCGCTTCGAGGGCGGAAAGCGTCGCGATGTAATGCGCGCGTTCCTTATCGAGACGCTCGTGTTCACGGGCCAGCTCCTGCTCCGCTTTGCGTTGCTCGCGGAGCTCCTCGCGTCGCGCCCGCTCCAGTTCCTTCTCCCGCTGAAGTGCTTGGAGATAGTCGTTGGCGAGCTGGATCTCAGTGAGCCTCATGTGGTGGTATTGCGGATCGATCGTGAGCGACACCATCGAGCCCTGACGCTCGATCATCTCCGAAGCCTTGCTCAGGCGGGCTTGAGCCGTTGCAAGATTCCCGGCTCGAACCGACTTCACGCAGTTCTCCGCCTCCGCGTTGTACGCCCGCAGCAGGATCTTGGTCATGTCACCGACGAACTTGCGCCCCTGCGCCTGCGAGTTGTTGAAGGTGAAATTGCTCGCCGCGTGGGCAGCCCGCTTCTCTCGAACGGCGCTCTTGATCTCGGAGCGCAGCGCTTCCAATCGAGTGGCGAGGTCGGCGGACGACTCGGCGGGGTGTTCGTAGTCGTAGAGGCCGAGCTCCTGCACCTCGATCGAGTGACGGACCCCGATGATCTCGCGATCCAGATCCGCCAACTCCGTCCTCCGCGCGGCGATTTCGGCCTGTAGAGCGGTCAGCGCAGCTTCGAGTTCCGATTCTCGACGGTGCGCCGCGGCGGCGACCTGCGCCGCTTCGACCTCGTGTGCACGCTGATCCGCTGCGATCTCCTCTCGTCGCCGTCTCTTCTCCGTGTCGAGTGCCGCGAGCTCCAGCAGACCGTAGCGGTCCATCGATGCTTCGAGTTCCGCCACTCGCGCCTGAAGTTCTCTGGCGATCTTCCGAGCCCCGAAGAAAGGCACGTCTCCGCCGGAGCGGGCCTCGCTCGTATCCCCGCCGGAAGGAGGTCGGACCGGCGCGGCTCCTTCTCTCGTCACCTCGGAGGATTCGCCGCGCTGCTCCTCCTGTCGGTCAACGCCTCCGCGAATCTGTTCCCGCTCCGCCTGCTCTTGGGATTCCGCGGCCCGCCGCTCGCGACGGGACAAGGGCTGCGACGCCGAACTCTGCGACTCCCGAGTCTCTTGCTGCACTGCTGCTAGCGGATGCGTGTGGTCAGTCCAAGCGGAACCATCCCAGTATCGAAGAAGGGTGGGATCTGTCGGATCCGGGTACCAAGCGGCGGGAGCAGTCACAATGCGACACTAGGTCCCAAGCAGGGCGCTCGGAAAGTGCCACAACTCGCGCTCCGACCGATGGGTCTCAGTTGACCGATCGGTGGACGCTCGACGGCGGATCCGTCCTCGGCAGGTCCCGCGGACCGATGACGCGTCGGAGCCGGGCCGACCTGCGCGACCGCAGGAGAGCCCGGCGCCAGCGCGGATCGGTGCGGGCCCGGAGGTGGGGGTCGAGCGGGCGGAAGCCTCCCGCGGTCCGCTCCTCGATCAGCACGATCGTCGCGGTCGCGAGGTGCAGTCTCCGGACCGGCTCCCTCTCGGGATGCGGATGTCCGGAGCGCGTGCGGAGCTGCTGCTCCAGCTGCTCCGGATCGGCGGACCACCAGGTGCTGACGCCGACGCGTCCATCGGGGAGAGGGAAGCGCTCGGTGATGCGGTACGGGAGGCCGTGCTCGGTCATGCAGTAGTGCCTTTCGAGGAGAGGGTCCGGGAGCCCGGGCCGCGCTGCAGCGGCCCGGGCTCCGGTTCACGAGGTGCGGGTCGAGCGACGGCGCAGCGCCGTCAGGGCGCCGCCGGCCAGGAGCAGAGCGCCGGATCCGGCCGCGAGGGGCCCGGCCGCCGCTCCCGTCGAGGCGAGCACCGTCGGCACGAGTCCGACCGGAGGCACCGCCACCTGGGCGCAGCTGGCTCCACCGTCGTCCGCGCACGGGTGCAGGACGGTCGTCGGATCGAAGCCCTCCGGGACCTCGGTCAGGCGTGCCCGGTTGGGGATGGTCCACGCGTCCACGCCGTCGGCGACCCGTCCGGTCACGGTGAAGGTCGTCGACGCTCCCGCTGCCAGAGACAGGTTCTCGACAGTCAGGTCGGACGACGCCGGGCCGCCGTCCCGGGAGATCGTGACGTCGCTCAGGTGCGCGAGCTCGGGGATGTCGGTGAGGGTCACCCCGTCCGCCGGCCGAGCCCCCTCGTTGGCGACCACGATCCGGAACCCGGCACGCCCGCCGTGGTCGACCTGATTCCCGATCGCCGTCTTCTCGATGGAGAGCCTGCCCTCGACGGGCGGCACCGGGATCTCGGCGCAGGACGACGTCGCATCGTCAGCGCAGGCGTTCTCGACCGTCGGCGGGTCGAAGCCCTCGGGCTGGTGGGTGATCGAGACGCGGTTGGGGAGGGTCGCGGCGTCGTACCCGTCGGCGACCCGGCCACTGACGTGCAGCGACACCTGACCGCCGGCGGGGATGTCGAGACCCGTGACGGGCTCCGTCACCGGCTGCGTTCCTCCGGCGCCGTTCTCGATGGTCGCCTCGAGCAGGTGGTCGAGCGTCGGGACGTCGGTCACGGTCACGTCCGTCGCGTCGACCGTTCCGGTGTTCGCCACGACGATGTCGAAGCCCGCCGTGCCGCCGTGCTCGGCGCTCGCCTGGGACGCGGTCTTCCGGATCAGGAGCGACCCCTCGCCGATGTCGTGCGGGACGGTGGCGCAGGGGTTCGCGTCGGTCCCCGTGCCGGACGAGGCGGGAGCGAAGGGCGCATCGGCGAGGCAGGCCGTGTTCGTCAGCGCACGGTCCCCCTCGCCGGTCACGATCACGTCGAAGGTCAGCTCGGCCGTCGCCCCGACCGGCAGGCTGCCGGCCGCCCAGGAGATGCGGCCCGTCTCCGCGTCGATCGTGGCCGTGCCCTGCGAGGCGCGGAGGGAGTCGGCGTCGAGCTCGGCGTCGTCGAGCACGCCCTTGTCGAGGTAGTCGATGACGGCGGCGTCGGAGTAGTCCCCGGTCCCGTCCGAGGTCAGCGTCACCCGGTAGGGCACGCGGGCGCCGCGGAGCAGCGGAGTGGCGGAGTCGACCGACGAGGTCTTCGCGATGGTCACGTGCGGCGCGAGCGGATCGAGGCGTGCGACCGCGACCGCACCGTCCGAGCCGTAGGCCCAGTCGTCGATCGCCCGCAGGTCGCCGTAGGAGCCGTGCACCGAGTCGTTGGCGTTGGGGACGCGGCCCCGCCCGGAGTCGTCGCCCTCCCAGCGGTGCACCCCGCCGGACGAGTCGGTGCCGCCGTCGCCGGACGTCACCGCGGAGGTGCCGGAGTACCGCTCCGAGTTCGATCCGGCGAGGAGCGAGTCGTCCCAGTGGACCATCGACGGGTCGTCGCCGCCGCCGGTCGACCTCACGACGGACACGCCGCCGGCGGACGTCTCGGCGTCGACCCGCGTGAAGTGGAACTCGTTCGTGCGGCCGATGGAGGCGCGGAAGGTGACGTCGGGGTCGGTCACGTCGACCGTCCCGCCCTTCGCGTCCCGTCCGTCCCAGTCGACCGAGAAGGGACCGGTCGTCCCCGCGATCCGGGTGAGGTGCACGTCGCGCTCGCCGTCGTAGGAGCCGTCCCCGTCCGTATCGACGTCCACGACGACGGTGCCCGGCTGCGTCCCCAGGACGCCCGTGAGCGTGCCCGCGTCGGAGCCCGCGGACGACCGCCGGAAGGCGAGGCCCTCGATCGTCGGCGCGCGGTAAGCCGGAGCGATCGACTCCGGCAGGTCGGACGACGGCGGGTCCAGGAAGAGCTTGTAGGTCTGCAGGCCGTCGATCCCGGAGCGTCCGGACGCCTGCACGTACTGAGCCCCGATCCCGCCCGCCTCGCTCGACTGCGGCATGGGGACCGAGAGGTAGGACGGATCGGACGACCCGACCTTCACATTGCCCTTGTTCGTGGCCTGGACCGTCGAGGCGACCCCGTCGTAGCCGCGCAGCCCGAGCTCGTAGCGGGCGCCCGTCTCCGTGACGGCGTGGAGCGTGAAGGACGAGCGCCGCTCCTCGGGCGAGGAGTAGGACTCCTTCGCCCCGGACTGGATCGCATAGGAGTCGGACCACACCCGGCCCGCGACCGCCGCGCCCCGCGCGTCCTGGACGCCGATGCTCCAGACGAGGTTCACCGGCGCCGTCACGTCGTCGTCGGACACCCGGATCTGGAAGACGCCGGTCTCGTCCGCCACGAACGAGCCGCCGGCGGACACCGAGGGCGCCGCTCCGGGCGCGAAGTCCTGCTCGTCGAGGACGGCTCCGCCCGGAGCCGTCACCCGGGCGGTACCGCCGCCGGTCTCGCCCTCGCCGGTCCCCGAGCCCGCCCGGAGCGGGTGGAGGTCCACCCGGAGCGTCTCGCCCTTCTGGACCCAGGCCGAGACGGTCGTCACGCCGGCGTTCGTCGCGCCTCCCTGCAGGAGGGTGTTCTCGATCGTCGTGTGAGGACCGTCGGCGGCGAGGGCGGGCGGCGGCGCGAGGCCTCCGCCCAGCAGCCCGCTCACGAGCACGCAGCCCGCCGTCGTGCCGACCAGCGCTCGCGCCGTCCGCGCTCGGGGTCGTCCGCGCTCGTCCCGCCCCGACTGTTCCGTTCGACTCATCCGATGTCCTCTCCTCTGCCGACCGAGCGCACTGCGTCGGCGGCGACCGTTCAGCCCCACGGAAGGAGAGTATTGCTCGGTTCGACGTCACCGCGGCCGGTACGGCTGCATCCGTGGAGAACGGCGCGAGATGGGCGCTGTGGAGGAGGAAACGGCGCGCGAGAAGAGCCGAGCGGCGTGCTCGCGACGGGTGATCGCAGAGCCTGCGAGGAGTGATCGCGAGCACGGGCGCGGACTGATCGCGGATGCGAGCGGAAGACGGTCGGCGCCGTCGACGGCGCGAAGAGGCGTCCTGCGAGACGGAGGACCGGCCGTTCCGTCGCCCCGCGCTCTCCGGGAGGCCGACGCCGACAGCCACCGGAACGAGCGACCGTTAAAACGAGAACGGCCCGCCGAAGCGGGCCGTTCTGCTCTGTCTCAACCAGAGTGCGCCCGGAGGGATTCGAACCCCCAACCTTCTGATCCGTAGTCAGATGCTCTATCCGTTGAGCTACGGGCGCAGTCCATCGCGTGGGCCAGAGGCGCACGCAACGAGGTACGACTATACATGCCGGGAGCCCCCTCCGCGAATCGGCGGCGGCGGCGCAGACGGCTCCGTCTCGCGACGCCGCCGCAGCCACGAGAACCCAGGCTCCGTCGCGGTGTCCCGGAGCGCCTCGCAGAGCCTCCGACGGGCGGACGCCGCTGCTCCCCCTCACGGCGTACCGTGGGCTCATGGAGGCCGCCGCGATCGAGCTCGTGGGCTTCGTCGTCTCTCCGCTGCACCGCTACGAGGGCCGCCCCGCCGATGGCCCGGTGCCGTCCGAGGGCAACGAGCAGCCCGAGCGGATCGAGATCCGCGCAGGCCTCGGCATCGTCGGCGACCGCTTCTTCGCCCAGCGCGCGCACCGCCCCGCGGCGATCACGCTCTTCGCGGTCGAGACCCTCGAGCACATCGCCGCCGAGCTCGGCGCAGGGCCCTTCGACCCCGCCGACACCCGCCGCAACATCATCGTCCGCGGCGCCGACGTCGATGCGCTCGCCGGCCGCACGTTCGCGATCGAGCAGGGCGGGGAGCGGATCGAGTTCCAGGGCGGACGACCAGCGAACCCCTGCGCCTGGATGGACGTCGTGCTCGCCCCGGGGCGTTCCGGGCTATGCGGAGGCGCGGCGGCGTCCGGACCGCCCCCCTGACCAACGGCGTCCTCCACACCGGGCCGGCCCGTCTGATCCTCCACAGGTCGGACGACATGCTGATCTGAGCCCGCCGGCGAGCGCCTAGGCTCGCAGCGACCGACTCCCCCGATCGAAGGAGGCCCCGTGCTCCGCCCGAGCGACCTCCTCCCCACCCTCGCCACGACCCTCCGGCGCGGAGTCCGCGACGTCTTCGCGACCACGCGCTCCCGGGGGCGGGATCCGCACCGCCGCACCCGCAGCACCGACGTCTCGGTCCAGCGCGTGCACCACCGCGACGTCTGGGCGCGGGTGAGCACAGTGGGGCGCGACGGCGAGCGCACGTTCGTCCTCGTGCCGGGGATCGGAGTCGCGGCCACGTACTTCGAGCGCCTCGCGCCCGCGCTCAACGAGTTCGGCCCGGTGCACGCTCTCGACCTGCCGGGCTTCGGCGGCGTGCCGCACCCGATCGACGCGCGGCGCATGGACATCGGGGACTACGCCGAGCTGGTCGGCGCCGTCATCGACGAGCTCGGCCTCGACGATCCCGTCGTCCTCGGCCACTCGATGGGGACGCAGGTGGTGGCCGAGCTCGCCGCGCGCCGTCCGGAGCTGACCACCATCGTCCTGCTCGGACCCGTGATGAACCGGCACGAGCGCCGCCTCCCGACCGCCGCGCTCCGCTTCGCCCAGTCGAGCGTCCGCGAGCCGCTCAAGGTCGCGATCCTCGCCGCGGGCGCATACCTCCTCTGCGGACCGCGCTGGTTCTCCCGTGTGCTGCCCGAGATGATGCACTACCGGATCGAGGAGACCGTCCCCCGGATCCGCGCGTCCGCCCTCGTCATCCGCGGCGAGTTCGACCGGCTCGTTCCGCGCGAGTGGGCGGAGGAGATCGCCCGGTCGATGCCGCACGCGCGGGCCTGGGAGATCCCCGACGCCTCCCACTCCGTGATGCACGCGCACGCGGAGGAGGTCGCCCGCCTCTGCGTCGAGCACGCGCGGGCGCCGCAGCCCGACCGGGACGAGGCCGCCCTCCGCCGCTACCCCGACTCGGAGGTCGACCACTCCGAGGAGGACGCGCCCACCGAGGACCCGATCGGCGCTCTCCGGGGACGCATCACCGAGCTGGCCGGGATCCTCGTGGACGACGACTCCCTCATCGCCGAGGGCAAGACCCTCCACGCCGAGGCGAGCGATCCGGAGGCACTGCACCAGGTCGCTCCGGACCCGGGCGACGGCGAGCTCGTCGAGGGCGGCGGATCGAGGGAGGACGGCGAGCAGGACGGCTGACCACCACAGGCCACCACGACCCGCACGTCGCGCGGCGTGAGACGCCGAGCGCAGCAAGAGCAGCCCTCCCGCCGACCCCACTCGGCGCCCGCCCGTCAGGACTCCGCGCCGACGATCTCCTCGCGGATGCGCCGCAGGTCCTCGGCGAGCGCCCCCAGCAGGATCCAGTGCTGCGGGTGCGGAGTCGCGATCGAGAGCGGCGCGGTGAGAGCGGGCAGCTCGTCCGTGATCGCCTCCGGCTCGGGAACGTCGACCGAGGACTGCACGAGGAGCCGCAGATCGTGGGCGGCCCGGTGCAGCTGGACGGCGATGTCGGCGATCGTCGGCTCCCCGATGAGCTCGTCGTCGTAGAGGTCGTGCACGGTCCGCGTCATGCCCCGGACCCGGGTCACGATGCGCCCCAGCCGCGGGACGACGGAGTCGAGGGCCAGCAGCCGGTCGCGGTGGGCGGAGCGGCGCGGGTTGAGGCGGAGGGACTCCTCGCCGGTCGCGATCGCCTCCTCGGCCTTGCTCTGCATGGTCTGCAGCAGCCGGGCGTTGATGAGCAGCTCGTCGAGCCGGCGTCGCGGAACAACCGTCTGGAGGGCGTCTCCGAGATCGTCGAGGGCCGCAGCGAGCTGGGCGGTGAGGTCTCCGATCGCCCGCTCGGCCGGCGCCAGCACGACCGGAGGGACGATGAGCACGTTGATGACGACTCCCACCGCCGCACCCAGCAGGGTCTCGAGGATGCGGTCGAGCGCGTAGTTCGGCGTGACCGCGCCCACCGAGAGCACGAGCATCGCGCTGATCGGGATCTGCACCGCGGAGGCGGGGGTCAGGCGCACGGCCCACCCGACGGCGATCGCGGCCACGATCGCGAGGAGAACGATGATGCTCTCGCCGCCGAGCACCGTGCCGATCACTGATCCGACGATCACGCCGATGACGACGCCGACCGAGCGCTCGAGGGCCTTGGAGAACGACTGGTTGATGCTCGGCGCGACGACGAGGAGCGCGGCGATCGCGCCGAAGACGGGCAGCGTCCCCGGGAAGACGACGCCGGCGAGGAGCCAGGTGACGACCGTGGCCGCCGCCGTCTTGACCAGCTGCAGCACCGGCGGCCGCGTCGGCACGGTGAAGCTCGAGGTCAGGCGCATGGGACCACGGTAGCGAGCGCCCGCCGCCTCGCAGTCACCACGCGGGTCACCGGTTCGCGGCGGCCTCGACGCTCGCGAGCACCGCGCGGAGCGAGCGCGACGCCTCCGCCCGCAGATCGGCGGGCACCCCCGAGAGCAGCGCCCGCTCGGCGTCGAGCACCTCGGGGAAGGCCCGGTCGACCAGCTCCTCCCCCTCGCGAGTCAGCGTGATGAGCGAGCCGCGCCCGTCCGCCGGGTTCGCGGCGCGCCGCACCAGGCCCCGACGCTCCAGCGAGTGCACGCGCTTGGTGATCGCGGGAGCGGAGGCGAGGGCGATCGTCCGGAGGGTCGTCGGCGACTGCGGAGCGCCGGCGCGACGCAGCGTGGAGAGCACGTCGAACTCGCCGCGGGTCAGCCCGTGGGCGGCGAGCAGCTCCTCCGTCGCCCGGACGATCAGCGCGGAGGCGCGGATCAGCCGCCCGACGACGTCGACGGCGGAGGTGTCGAGCTCGGGCCGCAGCACCGCCCAGCCCGCCCTGATCTCGTCGACCGCGTCGCCCGGCTGGCTTTCAGACTGATTCACACGTAAAGTATATCTGCTTCACCCGTGAAACACTTCTCCGGCCGCCGCCGCTCGGACCCCGATCAGAGGACCCGATGGCCGCCACCCCCGTTCTGCCCCACCCCCGCGAGCTCCTCGCCTTCGGCCCGCACGCCGGCGCCCATCGCGTCGCCCTGCGCGCCGGCGTCTCGATCGCCGTCCCGCTGCTCGTCCTCTGGGCGCTCGGCCGCACCGATCTCGCCCTCTACGCGACCTTCGGCGCCTTCACGGCCCTCTACGGTCGCCAGCACACGCACCGGCCGCGCCTGCTGATGCAGCTGTCGGCAGCCGCGTTCCTCGTCACCACCGTGACCCTCGGCACCGTCGTCTCCCTCTCTCCTCACCGCGACTGGCTGATCATCCCCGTCGTGGTCGCCGTGACCGTCGCGGCGGCCTACCTCAGCGACGCCCTGCACTGGCACCCGCCCGGCCCGCTGTTCCCGGTGTTCGCCGTCACGGCGTGCGCGTCCGTCCCGTCCGAGCCCTCGCGGATCCCGCTCGCCGTCGCTCTCGCCGCGGGCTCCGCCGCCTTCTCGCTCGTCGTCGGCCTGAGCGGTCTCGCGCTCCCCCGCGCACGCCGCCTCGCCCCGACGCCGTGGCGCACCTCGTTCCGCGCGGCGGCGGCCCGTCCGGCGACGCGCGCCGCCCTGCTCCGCTTCGGGGCCGTCGTCCTGGTGGCAGGCACCATCCCGACCGCGACGGGCCTGGGCCACCCCTACTGGGCGATGGTCTCCGCCGTCGCAGCCGTCTCGGGAGCGGACGCGGGCGCCCGGCTCGTGCGCGCGGGCCACCGGATGCTCGGCACGATCGTCGGAGTGCTGATCGCGGCCGCGCTCCTGGCCCTGCCGCTCTCCCCGCTCGCCGTGATCGTGGTGGTGGTGCTCCTCCAGATGACCGCCGAGCTCGTCGTCGGCCGCAACTACGGCCTGACCCTCGCCTTCGTCACTCCGCTCGCGATCCTCATGGTCGAGCTCGCGCACCCCGTCGACGAGCTCGTGCTGCTGCGCGACCGGGCGCTCGAGACCGCGCTGGGCGTGCTCGTCGGAGTCGTGGCGACGCTCCTGACCCACGCCGCCTCGCAGCGCTCGCGCTCGCGCTCCTAGGCTCAGGAGGATGGACCGCACGATCCCCGCTGTGCTCGCCGAGATCACGGCGGCCGTCGCCGAGGTGCGCGACGTCGCGCGGTCGCAGCAGGACGGCGCGCGGGCCCGCGTCGCGGACCGGCTCGACGAGATGTTCGCCGGAGCGACGACCCGCCGAGAGGTCCGGGCGGCGGCCGCCGACGCGCTCGGGCTCTGGGGCGGGGCGGGCTCCTTCTCGGACGTCGGCTCGGCCGAGGCCGACCACGCGGTCAGGCGCCTCTACCGGGCCCTGCGCGCCGGCCGCTCCTGGCTGCTCCACGCCGGCTGACCCGCACGTCGCGACCGCCGCACGACGCCGGGAACGACGAAGGCCCCCTGCTTCCGTGGAAGCGGGGGCCTTCTCGTTGGCGGTACCGGTGGGATTTGAACTCGAATGCGCTCCGTGCCAGCACGGGGAGACGGCCGTAATCCCGCACGATGACAGCGATCTACGATTTCTAGGGCCTTGATCGATGCTCTTGGCTTTGCTCAGTCGTTGCCACTCTGTTGCCACTGATCAGCGTTGCCGTTCGCGCCGGATCGCGCGTTCGATGTCGCCTGCGAGCCTCGCTGCCTTCTTGGTGCGCTGGTAACGGAGCGAGGTGGCGGCCTGCTGTGCGAGCTGGGCCAAGTGGAGGAAGTCTGCTTCGAGCTGCGCACGGGCCTGGTGCTCGTAGTTCTCACTCTCGCCCGTCCAGAGCTTCAGGATCTCGCGGTCCTTCTTCAGGTCAGCAACGCGGTCCCGATAGATCTGGACTGTCTCCTCCAGTGGCTGCCAGTACGCCTCAGCGTCCTCCGCCCACTTGAGGTACTTCGCTTCGTCGCCCCGGTTGTCGCGCTGCACGAGATCGAGTACTGCTGTCGGGTGTCGGTGCGCGAGCCGGCGGGCGATGTCGCGGGTCAGGAACCATCGGATGTGCGTGCGCCCACCTTCGACGAAGCTGCCCTCGCTGGCCCTGATCTCGTCGGCGCCGATGCCGGCTATGGCTGCGAGCCTGTCGACGTCGGTGATCACGCCGATTCCCATCGCACCGTTGTAGTAGAGGTCCATCAGGTCGGGGCAGATGGTGAAGAAGACGGTCCACGCCGCTTCGCGCTCTTCGTAGATTGGGCGACCGTCTGCCTGCACGTCATCCCACCGGCGCTCCTCTTCGAGGAACCTCTCCCGATCACTCCACCGGACCTTGAGGCGTCCCGCGGGCACCCATTCGACGCGCCCCTCGTGGGCGTCATCTTGGAACGCGATCTTGACTCGCGGTTTTTGAGGATCGACGCCAGTGGCGAGGACTTCGACCTCGGCGAGAGGCCTACCTGCGGCCTCGCGGTACGCCCAACGTTGTCCTGCGCGCTGCTGCGGAAGCATGACGCAATCGAACCACCTCAATGACCGTCAGCGCATCTCCGCCGACGGCGCCGCCCTACGATCGCTCAGCCCAGGTGCAACCGAACCCGACGACGGACGTCGGAGGGGACCAAGCCGACTTACCCCGGGTATGTCTATAGCTTGCTCCGCACGGACGATCCGGACTTAGGGGACCTAAGTCGACAGCTTGCTGCGGACCGGCCGAGCAGACTTACCGCCGGAAAGTGGACAGCTTGCTACGCGCTGAGGGGCTCGCCGACAGGGAGCGATGGTCGAACTACCATCGTCGGGTGAGCAAGCGAACCGGGCACATGGAGGCGCTGACCCTCGCGGCCGGCGACCTCGTCGTCTCAATCGCCGTCGTGTTCCTGGTGCGGTCGATCGTCACGCTGCACCCCGTCGACGGGTACGGCGCCGGCATCCTGTTCGTGATCGGTCTGGGGCTGCTCAGCGACAGAGCGACCAGCCACATCGACCTCGGCGAAGGTCGATCTGGAGGCCAGTAGGGTCAGCGCGCACGAGACCACGCGAGGAACGCTTCAGCCGCCTCACGGAGCGTGTCCCCGCCGCCGACGACCCACTCGCTGCGCGTGACGCAGACGTAAGTCGGACGGCCCTGGTACTGCACGAGTCTGATCCAGCCGAGATCCTCGCGCTTGTCACCCATGCGCCACTCGCGGGGTCGGACGGAGCGGGAGACCATCGAGAGCGGCGTCCAGTGGTGCGACATGCGGAAATCCTGCTGCCAACAACTGACAGAGCGCGGAGTGGGTGGGTAGCCTCCGAAGATGGACGCTCAGATTGATGTGCAGGTGCTGGAAGAAGTAGTCGACGGGATGACCGTGTACCGAGTGGTTGATCGCACCAAACCGAGCTTCATGTGGGACGACATCTTCGACGAGGGCCCGCACGAGGATCGTGCCGTTGCGGACGCAGAGCGGAGCCGGTGGGAGAAGTTCCTCCGCCGCGGGTTCCGGCGCCTGTAGTCGTTGCTCCACAACGAAACGCCCCCCTGACCGCTCCGGCAGGAGTAGCGAGGAGGCGTTGGTGTCCACTCTCCGGGTCCCAGTACTGCAGGACCGACACGTCGCTCATTGCGCAATTGTCAGGTCGGCGGGAACAACGAGACGATTCCTCCGGCTAGACACGGGCCGGGCGGCGCGAGTTGGAGCGGGTTGCCCTGCGCGGTTCGTGCCGGGCTAGGCTCCTGGCCATCACCGCGCGACGGTGACGCCATCGACGACAAGGAAGTTGAGATGACAGCCGCATCGAAAGCTGTAGTTGACCAGATCGAGCAGCAGCTCACCGACGTGGACTCGAACACCGTTCACATCACCTGGAACGGAATCCCCTACTGGGTGCGTCAATCCGCGAGCCAGATCGCACTCATTGCGGGAGCGTCACCGATCCTGTACCTCGATCATTCGGTCGACCCCTACGACAATCCGATCGGGCAGGTCGTCGCCATCACCGACGCCGTAGTGGTCGTGGTCGATGTCAACGCTTCCCGGCAGAACCCATCGGCCGTGAGCTCCGTGTTCAACAGGACCGCCATCACATCCCTGGTCGTCGACAGCGTCACCAACAACGAGAAGGAGGGTGACGACTGGCCGCGGTCGATCAGTGTGCGGGTCTCGGTCGGAGGGAAGGAACTCACCCTGCCGTATCGCCCCTACTCGCCTCACCTAATTCGTTCGCTATCCGAACTGATTCCTGATCTTGCAAAAGATATCCGAGCAGAAGTCCCCGCGATCGAGACGGCGGCAAAGACGTAGCCGCCGGCCCCTCGGGACCGGACACGTCCGGTCCGTCAGTCGTCCTGCTTCGGAACGTCGCTCAGCGAGACAACACGGAGAGGGTGCTCGCCCCAGCCGCGGTGACGAAACCGGAGTTCGAAGGAATGCGTGATGGCGCGCAGAATTCCGTAGGGGTCGACGTTGTGCACCAGGAAATCGGTGACCGGGATCTCCTCGTTGTAGTCGAAGTCGACCTTGGTGGCCGGGAGGTCACTTCGCCGGACGGCAACGACATGCAGGTCGTGACGTCCGTGCTCGACCTCGCCGCCGCCGAGTTCGATCCCGAGAATCATCCACTCCTCGTGATCAAGACCGATGACGTCCTCCAGGCGTGCGCGTTCCCCCGTCCGGCGCTGATCAAGTTGCGCTGTGCCGCTCCAATCCGGAAAACCAACGCGCGCGTCGCCCCACAGTTCACCCTTGTTCGTCATGACGCTTCCTCCCCGCCAGGCTCTCGCCCTGAGCATGCCTGCGAGATTGACGTTACCGCTCGTGTCGCACAGCCCCCATGCCACGTCGCCGTGCCAGCCGCTCAGACACGGTCCGCTCTCCTCCACTCGCCAGGGATGATCGAGCGGGAGACCATGCTCATCGGGGTCCAGTGGTGGTGCGACACGCGTGCAGAGCAGGGCTTGCCACCGACGTGATCGCGAGTGGAGCGCGCGCCTTAAGACCTAACAGTTGGTCTGTTAGGTCATATGATTGGCGAATGACCGAAGCGCCTCGGAACCCCTACCGCCCAGGAGTAGGACTTCGCCCAACTTTTCTCGCTGGGCGACAGCCCGACATTGACGGCTTCATCAAGACACTCGCGTCATCACCGGAAATACCCGGAAACTGCCGAATCACGGGACTGCGCGGCGTTGGGAAAACTGTTCTGCTACAACGTTTTCAGGAGGAGGCCGAGGCGGGGGGCTGGGCGACGATCAACGTGGAGCTAGAGCCGCGGCACTGCAGCGACGACAACTTCCGTCAGTTACTCGAAGGCAAGGCTGCCGCCCTCGAGCAAGATCTGTCTGTCGCCGGACGAGTGCGTAATGCGGCTGGTGCGATTGCCGGGGTGGCCCGGCGCGCAGCAACGGTTGAGTACGAAGGTTTCAAATGGTCACTTGCAGGGGACTTAGATTCTACGACCAAGAGCATTGCAACTATCCTCTTGGAAGCAGCTACTAATGCCACCAAGCAAGACCGACTTGGGCTGGTCGTCTTATTCGACGAAGCACAGGTACTCGTGGACGATCGGTCACCAGCGGGGGACCACCCGCTTTCGAGCCTGATCGCATCAGTCTCCACGCTGCAGAAGCAGGGCGTGCCATTGAATTTGGTTCTTTGCGGACTGCCAACTTTGGCGGTGAATCTGTTATCAGCACGCACCTACACCGAGCGAATGTTCCGTGGATTCAAGATCTCCTCACTCAAGACCGAGGATGCTAAGGCTGCATTCCTGCAACCTCTGGAAAATACGTCTGTTTCCGCAACACCAGACGTGACGAACCAGGTCGTGTTCGATGTCGATGGGTATCCATACTTTATCCAACTCTGGGGAGCCGAGCTCTGGGACGCCACCGTCGCAGCGGGTGTGAGTGTCATCAGCCTAGAAACACTTCGATTGATCGAAGATCGGATCACCCAGCGTCTCGATCTTGATTTTTACGAACCGCGCATTGAATCGCTAACGCCCGCAGAGCAAGATCTTCTTATGGACTCGGCTAAGTGCACTTATCCGCCCCTCGTGGTGAAGGAGCTAAATAAGGAATCCAAGAAATCTAATGAAAACATCAATGTCCTCCTTGGTCGTCTAGTGAAGTCGAACATCTTGTACCGACCAAGAAAAGGTGAGTACCGATATACGGCCCCAAAGTTTCGCGATTTTCTTCTGCGACGCTTTGAAGCCGTTGACGAAGACTACTAGCGGGTTGCGGAGAAACTAGCAAGGTGCAGCGACCCTGCCATTACCGTTCTGGTGGGGAGCGAGACGCCCCCGAAGTTCGAACCCGACGCGAACATTTCGGGCCAGACTTCGGAGGCCGGGTGGCGCTAGTCGCTGTAGAGCGCGGCGGCTGCGACCTGCTTGCGTGCGATCTCCTTTGCCATGCGGCTCGGGTCGTAGCTGTAGTAGACGCCGTTCTGGTTGCAGGTCGAGCCCACTTGGGGAAAGCGCGCGCTTGCGGGCATTCGGCACAGTGAGGTGCAGACGTGGGTAACGAAGCTCTCAGTTAACCGCTCGGCGACAACGGTGCTCAGGGCCTACGGCGTGCTCGCGGCCGTCCTCGACGTCGCCGTGAAGGACAGGCGGATTCCGTCGAACCCCGCCCGAGGTGTGGCGCTGCCGAGGAAGACCGGCAAGGCGCGCATCTACCTCACTCACCGGCAGGTACAGCTCCTCGCACTCGGCGCACGAAATCACCAGACGCTCGTGCAGCTCCTCGCGTACACGGGTCTCCGGTGGGGTGAAGCGACCGGGCTGCGGGTCGGGTCGGTCGACCTGCAACGCCGTCGACTCAACGTTACGGAGAACGCCGTGAACGTCGGCGGCAAGATCATTGTCGGCACGCCGAAGACGCACGAGGCACGATCGGTGCCGTTCCCGCCGTTCCTCGACGAGGCGCTGCGCGAGCTCACCGAGCATCGCGCTCCCAGCGCCATCCTTTTCGGCGACGGCAGCGAGTACGTCCGGACCCCGGATGGTCGCCGCGGCTGGTGGGTCGCAGCGATTCGGAAAGCGCGCGCCGTCGACGAGCACTTCCCCACCATCACGATTCACGATTGTCGACACACCGCCGCATCGCTCGCAATCTCAGCGGGTGCGAACGTGAAGGCGGTGCAGCGGATGCTCGGTCACGCATCGGCAGCGATGACGCTCGACACTTATGCGGACCTGTTTGACGACGATCTGAATGCCGTGGCGACTGCTTTGGACGAAGCACGCGCCCGAGCGCTTACTTCGATGAAGACTTCGCCCTCGCCGCCGCCCACTTTTTCCCCGGGAACAAGTGAGTTGCGATGATCGTCACGACTCCGATGATTTCAACCACAGTGGCCCCGATCCAGGCCAACATCACGCTCTCGGGGATATTCGCGGTTGACGACGTCGACTCAGACCAGAGGTAGTATCCAAAGAGCAGGAAGTTACCGCCGATCATGCAACTTGTCAGCGTTGCCGACCAGCGGAAGAACTTGACCCGCATGCGGTTCTCGTTCTTTGCGCGCCGGATCTTCTGCCGCTGCCGCTGCTCAATGTAATTGAATGGCGCTGCGGTGCTTGCCGATGACACATCCCGCGCGCTCTTGATCTGGTCGAGCGTCGCTTCGTCAAAGTCATCCTCGTCCCCCTCGGGACCAGGAAAGCCAGACCACCCGTGACGATGGTCATCGTCTCCAACGGCGTCCGCCTGCTTAGACGGCACTATTCGAGGAGTCGCAGCTTGTCGAGACGAAGGCGCATCGCAGACACCGAAACCTGAAACTCGGCGGCAAGCAGGATGGCGTTTCGCTCACGCTTATACGCAGAACGTATGGCTTCCTCTGGCATCAACAGGTTGGCCGCAAACTCATTCGCGAAAAACTCGTGGACGTCGGTTCGGCCACCCCGCTTCTCCACAAACCCAAAGTCTTCATCGGGCTTGTCCTGAATCTCCGTGCGCTCAATGTAGTGGCCAATCTCGTGCGCGAGAGTAAAGCGCTTCCTGAGTTTCGAATGGCTTGTTTCGAGGTACACCTCTGCGTCCTCGTGAACCAGCTTTCGGATGAAACCAGACGTCCCCTCGGGAAGCGACCGCTCGAAGACGCGGATGCCAAGATTCTTCGCAACCGCGTAAGGGTCGACAGGCACGCCTCCGCGCCAGAAAGCTGCAACGGTGGAAACGGCGGCTTCCCGCGCGGCATCTTTCACCAGTACGACCATCGAAACACCTCCCCAACTGGGCCAATTCTATCTGCCGCCGTGCGGCGCAGCGAGCCTGACGCGCCAGGACCAGTTGTTGCCATCTCGTTGCCTACAGGCATCGTCACAAACGACTGAGGCCCCCCACTTCCCCGGAATAACGGAGAAGTAGGGGGCCTCACAGTGGCGGTACCGGTGGGATTTGAACCCACGGTGGACGCAAGCCCACACATGTTTTCGAGACATGCTCCTTCGGCCGCTCGGACACGGTACCGGGGTCGAGTGTACGCGACGGCCGGAAGTCGCGCCAATCGAGCGGACGGGCGGCCGTCAGGCGGGGAGGAGGAAGCCGAGCACGCGGTCCCACTCCGGGATCGCGAGCAGGTGGCCGCGGCCGGGCACGACCTCGAGGCGGGAGTCCGGCAGCCGTGCGGCGTACCACTCGGCGTGGCGGCGGCCGGCGACCGCGTCCTCGGCACCGTAGAGGAGGAGCGCGGGCGGCTCGGCGGACTCGACGGCGAAGCCCCACTCCTGCACGCCGTAGCCGATGAGGTCGGCGGCCATGCCGAGGGCGCCCTGGGCGACGGCGCGCTCGAGCATGCGCGAGAGGCGCTCGCGGACGCCGGGGGTCTCGACCACCGCGGTGTCGGCGTCGCCGGAGCCGAGCATCCCGAGCAGGGCGTCCGGAGCGGGGGTCGGGCCGAAGGCGCCCTCGAGGGTGCGGGTGAGCGAGCGGACGGCCTCGTCGAGCGGGAGGGTGGCGAGGCGGGCGAGCTCGGCGCGGTTCTCGTCGCCGACCCACGGCACGGCGTCGTCGGGAGCGGGCGTGCCGATCACGGCGACTCGCTCCACGAGGCCGGGGTAGTTCGCGGCGAGCGCGAGGGCCACGCGGCCTCCCGCCGACCAGCCGGCGGCGCTGACGGAGGCGATGCCGACGGTCGCGAGGTACTCGGCGATGTCGGCGGCGGCCTGCTCGGGGCTGGCGCCGACGCCCGCTCCGGCGGGGTCGAGGTCGGTCAGGAGGGAGGAGGCGCCGTAGCCCGGGCGGTCGAACGAGAGCAGGCGCACCCCGTGGCGCGCGGTCACCTCCGGTTCGGGGTCGAAGTCCGAGGAGCCGGGAGCGGGATGCGCCAGGACGACGACCCGCTCGGCGCCCTCGGGGCCGGACCAGCTGACTCCGAGCGGGCGGCCGGACTTGAGGACGTGCACTGTCGAGGGCATGTCCCCCAGTCTCCCGCAGACGTCCGACGCCGACGGAGCGGCGCTCGGGAGTCGTCTTCCGAGGCGCGATCCTCCGCCTCCGCTCCTCCGCGACGACGCTCCTCCACAGACGGCTTCCACGAGACCTCTCCCCCGGCCTGGCGCGCCCCGCTCGCGGCGTCGGTGGTCGACGGTACTGTCGAAGACACGTTCGAACGAGCGGCGGTGTCGGGGGTCCCCCGTAGCGTCGCGCTCGTCCCCCTCCTCGCCCCGAAAGGACCTCATGGCCTCCTCGAAGACGCGCACCGCCCCGTACCGCTGCTCGGAGTGCGGATGGACGACCGCGAAGTGGGTCGGCCGCTGCGGCGAGTGCCAGCAGTGGGGCTCCGTGATCGAGAGCACCGAGCGAACCGGCCTCGTCCGCGCGGTCGCCGCTGTGGCTCCGGCCGCCGGCCGCATCGCGCGGCCCATCACCGAGATCGAGACCACGTCGGCGGCGCACCGCCCCACCGGCGTGGGCGAGCTCGACCGCGTGCTCGGCGGCGGGATCGTCTCCGGTGCGGTCGTGCTGCTCTCGGGAGAGCCCGGCGTGGGCAAGTCGACCCTCCTGCTCGAGGTCGCGAGCCGCGCCGCGGCCGAGGGCCAGCGGGTCCTCTACGTCAGCGCGGAGGAGTCGGCCGCGCAGGTGCGCATGCGGGCCGAGCGCACCGGCGCGATGCACGACAGCCTCTTCCTCGCGGCCGAGACCGACCTCGCCACCGTGCTCGGCCAGATCGACGAGGTCCGACCGGACCTGCTCATCGTCGACTCGGTGCAGACGGTCGCGAGCGACACCGTCGACGGCCTGCCCGGCGGTCCCAGCCAGGTCCGTGAGGTCGCCGCGACCCTCATCCGCGTCTGCAAGGAGCGGGCGCTCCCCCTCGTGCTCGTCGGACACGTCACGAAGGACGGCTCCATCGCGGGGCCGCGCCTGCTCGAGCACCTGGTCGACGTGGTCTGCCACTTCGAGGGCGACCGGCAGACGGCGCTGCGCTTCGTCCGCTCGCTCAAGAACCGCTTCGGCCCGACGGACGAGGTCGGCTGCTTCGAGATGACCGCCGAGGGCATCGCCGAGATCCCCGACCCGAGCGGTCTGTTCCTCAGCCGCACCCGCTTCCCCACCCCGGGCATCTGCGTCACGGTCGCGATGGAGGGACGCCGCGCGCTCCCCGTCGAGATCCAGGCGCTCGTGATCGCGAACGACGGCGAGCACCCCCGCCGCGTCACGAACGGAGTCGACGCGTCCCGGGTCGCGATGATCCTCGCGGTCCTCGAGCGGCAGGCGGGCATCCCCCTGCGGCGCTGCGACGTCTACGTGTCGACCGTCGGCGGCGTGAAGCTCATGGAGCCGGCGGCGGACCTGGCGATCGCGGTCGCCATCGCCTCCGCCCACGCCTACACGCCGCTGCGGCCCGGGATCGCCGCGTTCGGCGAGATCAGCCTCTCGGGAGACATCCGGCCCGCCTCCGGAGCGAAGCAGCGCGCCTCCGAAGCGACACGACTCGGGCACTCCTCGCACCTCGACTCCAGCGCCTTCACCCTCTCGAGCGCGATCACCCACGCGCTCGTCCCCGTTCCCGAGCGCATCCGTCCGGAGCGGGTGCCCACGCACTGACGGCTGCGTCCCCGGCACGCTGCACACGCACCCGTCCACCGCTCGGAGCCGCCGGCGCCCCCGTCCACCGCATGGTCGAGGATCGCCACCGGAGGCGAACACGGGCTCGATGGGCACTGCCCGACAGCTCCGCCCGACCACGCGCGCGTCCGCTCCGCCGCGGCCGCCCGTCGCAGCCTGCCCCTAGAC